>JBDRKM010000110.1:0-52929 GCA_043814015.1 Pseudomonadota bacterium | reverse complement strand
CCTCCACCCCGCCGCGGCAGCGCCTCCTCGGGAGCTGGACCATGGCCCTGACCGAGGCCCAGCAGCGCCAGTACCGCATCCTGGAGCTGGCTTTCGGCGACCCGCCCCCCGAGGCGCAGCAGATCGCCGCGCTGGGGCTCGACCAGAGCGAACAGCTCATGCTCAACGCCGCCATGGCCGGCCGCGCCCAGGACCCGGACGATCCCTCCATCGCCGAGCTGCGCCGCGGCCTGGCCGAGCTGGCCTCCGCCATCCTCGAGGTCACGGCGGATCAGCTCGTGTTCACCTTCAGCGAGGAGCGCGAGGAGGCCGCCTACACCGTCATCTCCGAGGAGGACGGCGTGCTCGTGCTCCGGACCGTCACCCCCCACGAGGGCGGCGCCGTCACCGAGGACGTCCAGGTCACCTTCGAGGGCGAAGATAATATGTCCCTGCTGCCCCAGGGCGACCCCGAGGCCAGCCCCCAGGTCTTCGTCCGACGCGAACCCGCCGCGGCTGCGCCCTGATGGCCTTCCCCGATCTCGACACCATCCAGAAGGTCTGGGCCCAGCTCACGCAGCACACCGCCGAGGGCCACCTGGGCGCCAGCCTCGTGAGCGCCAGCCCCGACGGTCTGGTGCTGGAGCTGCCCATCACGGATCGGGTGCGTCAGCCCTACGGGCTGCTCCACGGCGGGATCTCCGCCCTGCTGGCCGAAGGCGCCGCCAGCACCCACGCCGCGCTCCTGGCCGATCTGTCCCAGGTCCAGCCCGTGGGCCTGGAGCTCAACGCCTCGCACCTGGCCTCCGCCCGCGAGGGCCGCGTCCAGGCCCGCGCCCGCCTGCTGCGCCACGGGCACAGCACCGCCGTGCACGAGGTGCAAGTCGTGCACGTGGAGAGCGAGCGCCTGCTGTGCATCGCCCGGGTCACCAACCTGTACCGGAAGGTGGGCGGGGCCTGACAAGGCGCGAACTGAGCGGCTAAGGGGCGGGAGACACCTTCCCCGCCGCCCCGGAGCCCCCATGCGTCGCCTCCCCCTCCTCCTGGTCCTCTCCCTGCCCCTCGTCGTCGCCTGCGGCGACAAGGACGACACCGGCCTCGACGACGCCGACCACGACGGCTTCACCGTCGATCAGGACTGCGACGACACCGACCCCGACATCCACCCCGGCGCCGAAGAGACCTGCGACGGGACGGACAACGACTGCGACGGCGCCATCGACGAGGACGACGATTTCCTGGTCGGCGCCCCCACCTGGTACGCCGATGGGGACGGCGATGGCTACGGCGACCCGGCCCAGGTCGTCACCGCCTGCAGCCAGCCCAGCGGCACCACCGGAGAAGCCGAAGCCACGGACTGCGACGACGACGACGCGGGGATCTACCCAGGCGCGCCCGAGCTCTGTGACGAGGCGGACAACGACTGTGACGGCCTGTCGGACGAAGACGCCGTCGACGCCGCCACCTGGTACCTGGACGCCGACAGCGACGGCTACGGAGACGGGGCCGCCACCGTGGTCGCCTGCCAGCAGCCCACCGGCCACGTGGACAACGCCGACGACTGCGACGACGCAGACGACGCCATCCACCCCGGCGCCGACGAGACCTGCGACGGCGTGGACCAGGACTGCGATGGGAATGTGGACGAGGACCCCACCGACGCCACCACCTGGTACATGGACTACGACGCCGACGGCTACGGCGGCACCGCCTACGTCGAGGCCGCCTGCGAGCAGCCCACCGGCTACGTGGACAACGCCGACGACTGCGACGACACCGAAGCCCTGGTGTACCCCGGCGCCGACGAGGACCCCTGCAACGGCGCCGACGACGACTGCGACGGCGACACGGACGAGATCCTCACCGACCCGGCCACCTGGTACCTGGACGCCGACAGCGACGGCTACGGCGGCCCCACCACCCGCCTGCTCGACGCCACCTGCCCCAGCCCCTCGGGCTACACCGCCCTGAGCGGCGACTGCGACGACAGCTCCGCCGACCTCCACCCCGGCGCCGACGAGTACTGCGATGGGCTGGACAACGACTGCGACGGCGCCACCGACGAGGCCGACGCGCTCGACGCGTTGCCCTGGTACGGCGACGCGGACCACGACGGCTACGGCTGGTTCTACGGCCCGCCCACCATGGCCTGCACCGCCCCGTCGGGCTTCGTGGCCGACGACACCGACTGCGACGACAGCGACCCGGCCGTCAGCCCCACCTCGGGCGACCCCTGCGTCTGGACCGACATCTACGCCGTACAGGGCGGCACCTGGGCCGAAGGCGACCCGGTCACCGTGGTGGGCCTCGCCGCCCATGACGCCACCTCCAACGGCTTCCACCTCCTGGATCCGGCCGGCGGCGCGACCTCGGGGGTGTGGGTCTACGCCAACGGGACGAGCGTGGCCGAAGGTGACGAGCTGCTCGTGCGCGGCGCCGTGGCCGAGTACAACGACCTGACCGAGATCGCCGTCGCCACCCCGTCCAGCGACATCATCACCCTCTCCACGGGCAACACCCTGCCCGCCTCCAACACCGTCAGCACCTCCACCCTGGCGGACCCGTCCACCGCCGAGCCCTGGGAGGGCTGCCTCGTCACCGTCATCAACCCCACCGTCGAGGACCCCGACCTCGGCTACGGCGAGTGGTCCATCGACGACGCGGTGGTCGTCGATGACATGCTCTACACCTGGCCCGATCCGCTGGACGTGGGCGGCTCCTTCGACAGCATCACCGGCCTGCTCTACTACAGCTACGGCACCTTCAAGATCGAGCCGCGCGACGCCGGTGACCTGGTCAACTACAGCGCGCCCCTCTGCGCCGCCGACGCCTGCGTCGATGATCTGGTCGCGGGCGACATCGTGATCACCGAGATCATGATCAACCCCGACTACTGCGCCGACACCGCCGGTGAATGGATCGAGGTCTACAACGCCTCGGGTGGCTCGGTGGATCTCAACGGCCTGCAGATCGTGGACGACGGCGGCAACATCGCCACCGTCAGCGGCGCCTCGGTCCAGGCCTCCGGCTCCCTGGCCGTCCTGGCGGTCGGCGACAGCGGCACCTGGGGCTACGTGGGCTTCAGCCCCGACGGCTACTACGGCAGCAACGTGGCCCTGGGCAACAACGGCGACCAGCTGATCCTCCAGAACGGCGCGGGCATCCTGGACGCCTCCCCGGCATGGCTCTCCGGCACCGTCGGCGCAGGCGAGAGCTGGAGCCTCGACCCCACCGCCGTGGACGTCACCAGCAACGACGACAGCGCCAACTGGTGCCCCGCCACCACGGCCCTCGGCAGCACGGGCGACTACGGCACGCCAGGGGCGGGGAACGACACGTGCCTCTAGCCGCGCGGAGCTGCGCGTGGGCCTGAAGCGCGGCGGCGTGCGGCTCTTGGGCCTGCGGGTGGTGTGGGTGCCGGTGAGCCGGACGTCGCAGGGGGCTCTCCGGCCGGAGCCCCACCCGCCGAGGTGGGATGGCCCTGGGCCCGGCGTTCGTAGACAGCCAGGCGGAGGCGGCAGCTCGACCTACGGCGCCAGGATCACGAGGCCCCTGAAACATGACCTGTAGAAGCCGCGATCCCGGGTCAGCAGGCGGTCGGCCTGCGGCCCCGCGTGCGCGCCGATCAGGGCGGGATGCGCCGCCGGAGAAGCGCCCCGGAGTTTCCAATTTCGCCGGAGAAGCGCCTCGATGTCACCACGTCGCCGTGCGAAGCGGTCCGCCGCGCCTCACCAGCGGCGACCACCCCGCGAAAAACGGCGTTGCCCCGTGAGTGGGACGCCGGGGTCCAGCCCGGGTGGATACCTGGGGCCCGTTCTCCGGCGGAAATGGTGCGTTCAGGCCAGGTCTCCGGCGCGGCGCCGCGATCCGGGCCATCGCAGCAGAGCCTGTCCAAGCCCGTGCCTGGCACCGGCTCCTTCGCCCCGTGTGAAAAATGTCATCTCCTAGTGTCTGACACCCGCTGACCCCGACCACCCGCTGACCCGCTGACCTCCAGCCTCCAGCCTCCGGTCGCGCTGTTTCTTGATACGCCCCGGACACGGAGAAACCATGCTCGTCCCCCTGCTCCTGGTCGCGGCCTGCGCCGGCGCCCCTCCCGCCGAGGTGGAGCTGCTGCTGCGCGCGGACCTCGACCGCGCGGCAGAGCACCTGGTCCAGGGCGACGACCCCGCCCTGGCGGCCGCCGCGGATCGGTGGCTCCGGCTCCAGCCGCTCCGCGCCCGCGTCCACACGGTCGAGCTCCGGCTGCTGGAGACCGGCGTGGATCACGCGCTGATCCTGGACGATCTACCCCGGGCCACCGGCCTGCTGGCCGACGCCATGGCCACCATGGGCAGCGAGCCCACCCTGATGGCGCTGCGCGAGCGGGTCGAGGGGGCCCTGGACCAGGCGCCGCCCGCGGATCGCGCCCAGGCCTGGGTCGCGCTGGCCGAGGTCAGCCGCGATCCGGACTGCCGCGCGCGCCACCTGGAGCGCGCCGATCACGCCGCCCTCGAGGTGCGCTACAGCGAGGCGCAGCGCGCCGCGACGCGCGCCTCCCAGGTAGGGATCACGCGCGCCGCCGCCGTGGACATGCTGCGGCGCATCGACGCCGAGTACTACACCAGACCCGACTGGGAGGCCGCGACCCGGGCTGGCGCGCGCCAGCTCGGCTGGCTGGTGGAGCTGGGCCTGGCCAGCCCCGTGGCGCCGCCGCCGCCGCATCGCAAGCCCGCCGAGGCCCTGGACGCCGCGCTGGCCTGGGGTGAACAGGCGGGCCTCGAACCGGAGACGGTCATCGCCGAGTGGATGGCCGGCACCCTGGCCGCCCTGGACGGCTGGACCCGCGCCATCTGGCCCGCCGAGTTGGCCTCCTGGCAGCAGGAGCACGCCGGGGTCTACTACGGCGTGGGGCTGGAGCTGGCCAAGGCGCCGCAGGGCGGGGTCCGCGTGCAGCGGCCGCTGCTGGACACCCCCGCCTGGACCTCCGGCATCCACCAGGACGACCGCATCCTGCGCATCGACGCGCTCAGCCTCGCGGACCTGGAGGGCGACCAGCTGAGCGCCGCCGAGCAGGCGCTGCGGGGGCCGGCGGGCAGCCCCGTCACCCTGCGCCTCCAGCGCGCCGACCACGACCCCTTCGAGGTCACCCTGACGCGCGCGCCGGTCGCCGTGGAGACGGTGAGCGGCCTCCAGCGCCGCGACGACGCCACCTGGGATCCCTGGCTCGACGAGCAGGACGGCCTGGCCTACATCCACATCGGCGCGTTCAAGCCCACCACCACCGCCGCCTTCGACGCCCTGACCCAGCCCGTGGCAGACCGCCTGCGCGGCGTGGTGATGGATCTGCGCGGCGATCCCGGGGGCGACATCGGCGCCGCCATGGACATCGCCGACCGCTTCGTCCCGGACGGCAGGCTGATCCGGGTGACCGGCCGCGTGAAGCCCGAGCCCGTCGCCCCCAAGGGCGCGCACCCGGCCGACTGGAAGGAGGCCACCCCCGGGCACCACCTCGAGGGCCTGGCCGTGGTGGTGCTGGTGGACACCGAGACCGCCTCCGCCGCCGAGCTGCTGGCCGGCGCCCTCCAGGATGGAGCCGGCGCGTGGCTCGTGGGCGCCCCCACCTGGGGCAAGGGCCGCACCCAGGCCCTACGCGCGGAGCCAGGGCAGAGCTACGCGGTGCAGTACACCAACCTGGTGTGGACCCTGCCCGGCGGCCAGGCCCTGGACCGCGACCACGGCGGCGGCCTCCAGCCCGACGTCCAGCTCGCCATGAGCGCGGCCGAGAGCTACCTGGCGCGCGTCCTGGCCCACCGCCGCGCCGCCATCCGCCACCACGCCGACGGCACCCCCCTGCGGTGGGAAGATCTCCCCCGCAGGTACGAGCTGCCCCCGCTGGATCCGGATCCGGGAATCCTGGCGGGCGAGATCGTCCTGCGGGCCGTGATCGGAGAGGCGGGCTGAGCCACGCGCCGCGGGGGGGAGCGCGCGGGCCACGGTCATCGTCTCGGCCGTTCGAAAATGCCCGCCTCCTGGGTCAGGACCCACGCCTCCATCTGCCGCTCGGGGCCCCACCCCCTACAACCCCACCCTCCCCCGCGCCCCCGCCAACGCCTCGGGCGCCAGCGCGATGTGCCCGGCCTCGGCCACCACCGCCTGACCGTCCCCGAGGACCCACCCCAGGAAGGCCCGCAGCAGCGGGTCGCGCGGTTCTCCCCGCGCCACCAGCCACAGATCGCGCACCAGCCCGGCGGGGTAGCGCCCGGTGGCGGCGGCCGCGTCCAGGGTGACCAGGTCCGCGCAGGCGGCCTCCCCGGTGGCGATGGCGTCGTCGTCGTCCAGGTCCACCGGCAGCACCGCCACGCCCGAGACGGGCCGACCGCTCCCCGGGTCGTAGGCCATGCTGGCGTTGGTGTAGCCCAGGCCCCAGGGGTCGCGGCGCACCACGTCCACCAGGCCCGGGTCGCCGAAGACCCCCACGCCCGCCAGGCTGTCCGGGTCCAGGGCGAGCCAGGCCGCGAAGACCTTGTCCGTGCCGCAGGCGTCCGCGCGGGTGTAGGGCCGCAACCGGCCGGCGCCGGTGGTGGGCGCCAGCATGGCCCAGGCGGGCTCGGCGATGCCGCCGCCGTACAGCGCCGCGGCCTCCCGGTGGGAGATCCCGCGCCGCCGCAGCTCCTCCAGGGCCGGGTTGCCGTCGCTGGCGATGAGCACCACCGCGTCCCGCGCCACGGGCACGGCCCAGGCCCCGTGGGCCTGCTCCTCGGCGCTGGGCGCCCGGGAGAGCATCCCGAGGTCCACGAAACCATCGAGCACGTCCACCGCGCCCTTGCCCGAGCCGCCGGCGGAGACGTGGACGTGCACGCCGGGGTGCAGCGCGCTGAAGGCGTCGGCCCAGCGCACCGCCAGGGGGTAGAGCGCCCAGGCCCCGGAGAGGGAGAGATCGCCGGACAGCGACGAGACAGGCGCCGCGGGCGGGGGCGCCTGGCAACCCCACAGCAGCGTGGCCAGCAGCGGCGCGCGCATCACGAGATGGTCCCGGACAGGTACTGGCGGGTCAGGGGATGCTTGGGGTCGCCGAAGACCTCTTCGGCCGAGCCCTGCTCGATGAGCTCGCCCAGGTAGAGGAACAGCACGTGATCCGCCAGGCGTCGCGCCTGCCTGAGGATGTGGGTGACCATCACGATGGTGTAGCGCTCCTTCAGGACCTGGAAGCGCTGCTCGATGTGCAGGCTGGAGTGGGGGTCCAGCGCCGAGGTGGGCTCGTCGCACAGCAGCACTTCGGGCTCCACCGCCAGCCCCCGGGCCAGGCACATGCGCTGCTGCTGCCCGATGGACAGGGCCGAGGCGGGCGTGTGCAGGCGGTCCTTGACCTCCTCCCACAGGGCACCCTCGCGCAGGGTGTGCTCCACGATGCGGTCCAGGCAGGCGCGGTCGCGCGTGCCGTGCAACCGCGGGCCGTAGGCCACGTTGTCGTAGATGGACATGGGCAGGGGGCAGGGCCGCTGCGCCAGCAGGCCCACCCGCTTGCGGATCTCGGTCACGTAGTGGTCGGGGTCGTGGATCTCCTGCTCGCCCACGAAGATCTGCCCCGAGACATGCACCCCCTCCCGGGTGTCCACCAGGCGGTTGATGCTGCGCAAGAGCGTGGTCTTGCCACAACCCGACGGCCCGATGATGACCGTGATGCGGTGCGCCGGGATGTCCGCCGTGATGTTCTTGAGCCCGTAGGACGAGCCGTACTTCACGCACAGGTCGCGGATGCGGATGTGGGTGGCGGGGGGCATGGGCTCCTCCGGGCTACCGGACCACGTTCTTGACCAGCCGCCGGGTGAGCAGGCGGCAGGCCACGCTGATGGCGAGGATGACGGCGGTGAGGATCAGGGCCGAGGCGTAGGCCCGCTCCTGCACCGCCGGGAAGGGCGTTCCCAGCTGGAAGAAGATGGCCAGCGGCAGGGTGGCCACCGGCTGCAGCAGGGAGGTGGGCACCGAGTCCGTGAAGCCCGCGGTGAAGATCACGGCGGCCGCGTCCCCGATGCCGCGGCCCATGGCCAACAGCACCGCGGTCACCAGCCCGGGCAGGGCCTGGCGCACCACCACCTTCACCGCGGTCTCCCAGCGGGTGGCCCCCAGCGCGTAGGAGGCCTCCAGCAATTCCCGCGGCACCATCCGCACCACCTCGTCGATGGAGCGGGCCATGATGGGCAGCATGAGCAGCGCTATGGCGAGGATACCGGCCAGCAGGGAGGCGCGCAGGCCCAGCAGCAGCATGAGCGTGAAGCCGAAGGCGCCGTAGACGATGGAGGGGATGCCCCAGAGGATGTCGAAGGACAGGCGGGTCAGGGTGGCCAGCCGCGAGCGCTCGCTGCGCCAGGTGTTCAGGTACAGCACCACGGGCAGCGCGATGGACAGGGACAGCACCGTGGCGCCCAGGGTCAGCCACAGGGAGCCGAGGATGGCGTTGAGGATCCCGCCCTCCTTGCCCAGGTAGTAGCCGCCCTTCGGGGTCTGGGTGAGCATGTCCAGGCTCATGGCGGGCAGGCCCTTGACCAGGATGACCCCGAGGATCAGGGCCAGGCTGCCCAGCACCAGGGCCATAGAAGCCAGCATGAGGACCTTGAACAGGGCCTCTTCAGCACGACGCAGGTCCATCAGCGCGCCCTCCGCTCGACCTGGATGAGGATGACACGCGAGGCCAGGTTGAAGGCGAACACCAGCAGGAGCAGCAGCAGGGAGGAGAGCAGAATGGCCGCGTCGTACAGCGGGATGGAGAGCATCTCGCCGTAGTTGTTCGCGATCAAGGCAGGCAACGGATAGGACGGGTCCAGCACGGAGTGGGGGATGCGGGCCACGTTGCCGGCCACCATCAGCACGGCCATGGTCTCACCGAAGGCGCGGGAGACCCCCAGCACCACGGCGGCCAGCACCCCGGCGGCGGCCTTGCGCAGCACCACGAACTTGACCGTCTGCCAGCGGGTGGCGCCCAGCGCGAGCGAGGCCTCGCGCGCCTCGTAGGGGACCGTCTCGAACACCTCGAGGGACACGCCGATGAGGGTGGGGAACACCATCACCGCCAGCACCAGCCCCGCCGCCAGGGTGCTGTAGCCGCTGGAGAAGGTGTCGAAGCGCGGCGCCACGTGATCGCGCACCAGGGGCACCACCACCAGCACGCCCCAGACCCCGTAGACCACCGAGGGGATGCCCGCGAGCAGGTCGATGAAGGGCTTGATGAGCTCGCGGGTCCGCTGGCGTGCGTACTCCGACAGGTAGATGGCGGTGAGCAGGCAGGGGGGCACCGCCACCGCGTTGGCCACGGCCGTGACCCAGAGGGTGCCCATGAGGAAGGGCAGCAGGCCGAACTCACCCTTGAGGGGGCGCCAGGAGGTGGAGAAGAGCAGCTCCGAGAGCGGCTCGCTCTTCAGGATGGGCAGGGAGCGCAGGAACAACCCCGCGATCATGACCACCAGCAGCAGGTTGCAGAAGCAGAGCAGCGCGATCATGACGGCTCGCGCCGCCTTGCTCTTGCGCACCCGCCGGCGGATACCGGGGTCCATCTGTCCTCCCTGGTCGGATCGTCAGGGCCCGGCGGGCGCCTGGAGCGCCACCAGGCCCGCGTCCAAGGAACCCTGGGGGAGCTGGATGTAGCCGGCGTCCGCCACGAACCGCTGGCCGTCGGTCAGCACCCACGCCAGGAAGGCCTTCACCTCGGGCCGCGTGGGCACCCCGTGGCCCACCAGGTGCAGCGCGCGGGCCGGGGGCGAGGGGTAGCGCCCATCCCCGATGGCCGCCGCCAGGCTGTCGCGGGTCCCGTAGAAGTCCTCCTCCGGGCTGATGGCGCCGTCGCCGTCCAGGTCGAGCGGCAGCACCGCCAGGCCCGCCACCGGCTGCAGCGTGGCGGCGTCGTAGGCGAAGCCCACGTTGTTGTAGCCCACGCCCAGGGGATCCCGGATGACGGCCTCGGAGACCCCCGGATCGCCGTAGACGCCCACCCCCTGCAGATCCTCCTGGTGGCCGCCCAGCCAGGCGGAGAAGGTCTCGGCCGCGCCGCAGGCGTCCGAGCGGGTGTAGACGTGCACGGGGCGCTTCTCGGCGCTCCCGGTGAGCGCGCTCCAGTCCTTCGCGACCTCCTCGTCCTTGCGGAGGTAGAGCACCTGCAGCGCCTCCTTCGTGGCGCCGTGGGCGCGGAGGAGCGCGGCGTCCGGGTGGTTGGCGTTGAAGGTGGGCACCACCGCGTCCTTGGTCACGGACACCCACCAGGCGCCCTTGGCGATCTCTTCGGGCTTGACCTCGCGGGAGACCATGCCGAGGTCCACCACCCCGGCCAGGGCGTCGGCCATGCCCTTGCCCGCGCCCCCGGCGGAGACGTCGAGCTTCACGTTCGGGTGCAGCTTCTGGAACTCCTCGCCCCAGGTCACGACCATGGGGTACAGCGCCCAGGCGCCGGAGAGGGTGATGGTGCCGGCCAGCATGTCCGCGGGAGGGGCGTCCTCGGGCGGCGGGGCGGTTGGGGGGGGCGTGGGCTGGCAGGCGAGGGTGAGCAGGGGGAGCAGGGCGAAGAGACGCATGGGAGAACCTCACGGGTGGACGCCGGGAGGGACAGCAAGCGGCGTGCCAGGGAGGTGGAGGTAGAGATCATCTTCCTTTGAAGGTGTGTTTCTACACAGATGGCGCCCACCCGGGCGCTTGAAGCTATCCGTTGTATTTCACGGCTCCCCCGGGGCCGGCACCGACCCAGGATTATTCATGGGCGCCCAGCATGGCCTCTCGGGGGTCCCGAGACGAGGACGACGATCCTCTCGACCAACGGGACATCGCGGTCCCCTCCGCGGCCATCCGAGCGAGCGCCGGCGTGATCGGGGACCCACACTGCTCCTGGCGGGCGAACGGGAAATCAAGAGCGCCGGACCGCCACCATGTGAGGCCCAAACGAGCGCAGAAAGGCTGCCCATGGCTTGGCGTAAAGCTCCCTTCGGGGCTTACTCTGGCATGATGCCCGACGCCTGCTGCCCTCGGACTCTCGGACCGCCCCCGAGGGCGAAGGCCCGCTCGAAGCACCACTTGCCCTCCATACTCCGCACCAGCCACACCTCTCGGGCTCGGCTGCGGATGGGCCCATGCTCGCAGAGCGCGCCGCGGGCCCAGGCCTCCAGGGCCGCGATCCCCTCTTCGTCGTCGCAGACACCCACCGTCAGGTGAGGGGTGGGGTCTGCCGCCAGTCCACCGTAGGGCGGGTATGCCGGGAAGGCTCGCACCACCGCCGCGGTCAGGCGCTCGAAGCCCACGCGCGGCGTGGGGGTCAGGTAGACCACGCCCGGGAACGTTCCGACCGTGTCCAGCACCACCTCGAAGGGTTCGCAGCCCGCAACCGCGCGCTCCAAGCGGCGCAGCGCGGCCTGGTCCAGCGCGCCCATGGGCGCGAAGGGGTAGAGCACCGTCACGTGCGGAGGCATGCCCAGCGGCGCGTCCGGGGCGTGCTCTCGCCGCAGCGCACCCACGCACGCCTCCGCCTCCGGGACGAGCACGACCAGACCCGTGATTTCCTCGGGGGTGGGCATGGTGGACCTTTCAGACCCCAGGGTACACCCCATCCGCCGTCGGCGGGCAGCAGGCAATCACATCATGCCGAAGAAAACGTCATACAATGCTTTTCGTTAAATCACCCCCCCCCCTCCACGGCATCTCACAGCGCCAGGACCATCCCCGCCAGGACCTCGTGGGCCAGGGGGTGCTCCGCCCCCTGCCCCTGGGTCAGGCCGTACTGGACCTGCAGGCGGTGGCGCTCGCCCCACTCCTTGCCGGCGTAGCCCTGGGGGGTCGGCAGGCACCAGGAGAGCGAGGCGTGGGCCTGCAGCAGCGCGTCGTCCTCGGCCTCGGTGCTCGGATCGAGCCCGGAGACCCGCACGCCGGGGTACAGGGGCAGCTTGGCGGGCACGTAGGTGGCCATGGCGTACCAGGACTGGGACCAGGCGCCGTCGGCCATGTCCTGCTCCGCGTCCAGCGCCAGCCCGCGGAAGTACTCCCCCGCCACCTGTATGCCCTCGGCCGCGAAGCGCAGCTCGGCGCCAAAGGAGTCGCTGCGCACCGTGCCGCGGTAGGCGCCGGCGTCGCCGTAGGTGGGCGCGTCGTTGCGGTAGGCGGACAGCCCCAGGCCGAGGCGGGGATCGCCGCGGGAGATGTGGTACTCGTCGAGCTTGTAGGCTCCGAGCGGTGCGAAGGAGACGCGCGCGGCGTACAGCAGGCCCATGTCCGTGGCGGGCCAGGCCATCCCACCCTCACCCTCGAAGACGCCCAGCGACCAGTCCAGGCGCTTGTCCAGGTGCTCGGCGTGGACCATCGCGCCCGTGTCACGGCCGGGGGTGGGGCCGGTGAGCTTGACATCGCCGTAGCTGAGCCCCTCGGTGGCGAGCGGTCGCTCCCAGAAGGCCTGGCGGGTGACGCCGGTCTGCCACTGGGCCGACCAGGGCACCTTGAAGTGCCCGACCGTGATCTTGACCGGGCCCGCGAGCTTGATGTCCATGTAGCCGTCGTCGAGCGTGGGCTTGGACACCATCCGGCTCTTGCCGTCGGCGTCGGTGAAGGTCTGGGTGGAGGCCACGTTGATGCGGAACTTGTAGGAGACGCGCTTGGAGATGTCGCCGCTGGCCAACAGCAACATGCGGCGCATCCGCAGGCCCGAGCCGCTCCAGCGGTCGGCGTCGGTGGCGTCGGGATCGCCCGAGAGCGTGGCCACGGCCTGGGGCTGGGCCAGAAGATCCAGAGCCAGGCTGGCGTTGCGCTCCGGCACGGCGAGCTTGAGGCCGCTGTCGGTGAAGGAGATGCTCGGGTCGCCTTCGGCGGCGCGGGCGTGGGGCAGGGCGAGGAGCAGCAGGCAGGCGAGAGGGGTCGGCATCGCATGATCTCCATGGATTTCAGGTTGTGGACGAACGATGGCACTCCGTCCGGGCCGGACGCAGGGGTGGCCACGGGCCACGTGGCCCGCGCGTGAAGGGGAGCTGGGTCAGTGGGGGCGGGCGCGCGCCTGCGCCTGGTCGTAGAGCCCTCCGGGGCTGAGGACCGCCGCGTCGAGGTGAGCCCACCCGCCGAGGTCCTCGACGGTGAACAGGTCGCGCGGCAGCGCGAAGGGGGTGGGTCCGGCGGGGGCGGCGATGGGGTCCACCGGACGGTAGCCGAAGGCGGCCAGGCGGCGCTGGGCCTCGGTGGAGCGGGCGAAGGCCACGAAGGCCTCGGCCAGATCACGGGTGCCGTGGGCGTCGGCCCAGCGATCCAGCACCGCGATGGGGGCCTCGACGCGCAGCGTGGCGTCGGGGATCACCCGCTCCAGCTCCTTGCCGAGGCGCTGCGCCGTCAGCACCTCGTTCTCGTAGGTGATGGCCACGTCGCCGAGCCCCTGCTCGAAGGAGAGCATGGACTCCCGCGCGCTGCGGTCCATGAGCGTGACCCGCGCGAGCATCCGCTGCAGGCGCTCCTGGGGGTCCTGCGGGTCGGGAGCGCGCACCGCGGCCCCGTACAGGGCGGCCAGGTTCCAGTGGGCGCCGCCGGAGGAGCGCGGATCCGGGGTCAGCACCGCGATGTCCTCGCGCTCCAGATCGCGCCAGCCGCGCACCTGCAGGGGGTTGCCCTCCCGCACCGCCAGCACCACCAGCGAGGTGGACAAGAGCCCCTGCCAGGGGTCGTCCCGCCAGTCGTGGGTGATGAGCCCGTAGGCCGCGAGCGCGTCGAGGTCGGGCGCACGCGCCAGCGCGGCCACGTCGGCCTCCGCTCCCGCCAGCAGGGCCGCCACCTGCCCGCCGCTGGGGCCGTAGGTGGCCTCCACCTCGACAGCCTCGCCGTGCCGCCGGAGCCAGTCGGCCCTGAACGCCGGGATGACCTCCCACTCCAGCACATCGCGCGGCGCCGAGTAGGCCGCCACCAGCAGGCGTCGCGGTGGGCTGGGCCAGGGATCGATGCCCGCGGTGTAGGCCCCGTCGAAGGTCCCCAGCGCCCCGTCCCCACAGGCCGGCCCCGCGCAGACCAGGACCAGGGTGGCCACGGCGAGCAGGGTGAGGGAGACAGGGCGCCGGGGAGGAGCGGGCATGGAACACCTCGGTCGGGCGATGGACAAGCAATGAGCGTGCCAGGCACCGCATCTGGAGAGTTCCTGCTTTTCAACCACGAATATCGATGGATTTCCGGCCGGCACGCGGCTGCGCCCGTGGCCCATCCGTGCTATTTCACGGGTGACGGGATAGCCCCCGCCGTCCCCCGTCACGGGAGCCCCCATGGAGATCGAGATCGAGCTGTGGCGCCGCTTGACCCGGGCCGAGAGCGTGCAGGATGCCCTGGCCTCCCTGGCCCCGCTGCTCCGGGAGGCCCACGGCATCGAGCAGGTGCTGCTGCGGCGCCTGGACCCCGACGCGCGCCGCGTCGAGACCGTGGCCAGCGGCGGGCGCGCCCCCGGCGCCCCGACCCTCTCCGGGCGCACCCACCTGGACGAGGCCGACATGGCCATGGTCACGGCCTGGATCCGCCACGGCGAGATCCTGCGCGACCAGGTGGAGGCCCACCGCGATCTGTTGGCCCTGCTCACCCCGGCCACGCTGGCCGGCCCGCGCGTCGCCGCGCCCCTCATGGGCCAGGCCGAGCCCCTCGGGGTGGTCCTGTTCGTAGGCGCTGGCGGCACCCTCGGCGATGCGCGCCTCCGGAGCCTGCTCGAACCCTTCGCCGCGGCCCTGGAGAACCTGGCGCGCATCCGCGAGCTGACCCGCCTCAGGGACGCGCTCGAGGCCGACAAGAGCGCCCTGCTCGGCCGCCTGCAGCGTGACGACATCTCCGAGGCCATCGTGGGCTCGGACGCCGGGCTCAAGGAGGTGCTGCACCGCGTGGGCCAGGTGGCCCGCACCGAGGCCCCCGTGCTGCTCATCGGGGAGACCGGCTCGGGCAAGGAGGTCATCGCGCGGGCCATCCACAAGGGATCGCCCCGCGCCAAGGGCCCCATGCTCAAGGTGAACTGCGGCGCCATCCCACCCGGGCTGGTGGACTCCGAGCTGTTCGGGCACGAGCGGGGCAGCTTCACCGGCGCCAGCGAGCGGCACCGGGGCTGGTTCGAGCGCTCCGATGGCGGCACCCTGTTCCTGGACGAGGTGGGCGAGCTGCCCCTGGCCGCCCAGGTGCGCCTGCTGCGGGTGCTGCAGGACGGCAGCCTGCTGCGCGTGGGGGGCCAGCAGCCCGTGCGGGTGGACGTGCGCATCGTGGCCGCCACCCACCGCCGCCTGGACGAGATGGTCCGCGGGGGCACCTTCCGCGAGGACCTCTGGTACCGCATCGGCGTCTTCCCCATCCTGCTGCCGCCCCTGCGCGAGCGGCGCGAGGACATCCCCGAGCTGGCCGCCCACTTCGCCTGGCGCGCGGGCAAGCGCCTCGGCGGGCACCCGCTCAACCCCAGCCCCGCCGACATCCAGCGCCTGCTGGCCTACCCCTGGCCCGGCAACGTGCGCGAGCTGGCCGCGGTGATCGAGCGCGCGGTGATCCTGGGGGGACGGCAAGCGCCTGGACATCGCCACGGCGCTGGGCGGCTACGGGCCCATGACGGCGCGGCCCCCCACGGCCCAGGCCCCCGCGCCCGCCGCCGACGAGCCCGCCGTGGCCTCCCTGGACAACGCGGTGGTGGATCACATCGAGCGCGCGCTCACGGCCACCCGCGGCCGCATCGAGGGGCCGGAGGGGGCGGCGGCGGTGCTGGGCATCAACCCGCACACGCTGCGGTCGCGGATGCGGAAGCTGGGGATTGCGTGGCAGCGCTTTCGGTCCTGATGGTTCCTACTCCTCCACCTGCGGCGGAAACTCCACCGGCACCGCGGTGAGCACGCCCGCGTCCAGGTCCGTGAAGGCCACCCTGCCTCCGCTCCAGGGCATCCAGCGCAGCTCGAGGTCGGGGTGGCCCGTGAGCGTGACGGGGTAGGTGCGCACGGGCTGGCCGTGGGGGTCGTAGACCACGATGCTCGTGTCCGCGTCGCGCCAGGCCAGCCAGTAGCCGTACTGCTCCGCCAGGGGGACGGTCCAGGGGTGGTCCTGGGTGGGGTCGCGCTCGAGGGTGGCGGTGGAGATGGCCACACCGTTCAGGTACAGGATCGCCTCGTCCTCGGAGAGGGCCGCCATCTGCATGCGCGACTCCTGGGAGAGCTGCTCGATCAGGGGGGCACCCTGGGAGATGGGGTCGGCCTGGTCTGGATCGATCCGCGTGATCTGCCCGTCGTAGCAGCGCACGGTGTAGACGTCGTGGGCGCCGATCACCAGCTCGAGCCGGCCAGGAGCATCTCGATCCAGGGGCTCCCCACCCAGCTTCCAGGTGTGCAGCACGCCGCCGTCGGACGGATCCACCTCGGCCAGGGCATTCTCGCCCCCGTGGGTGACGAACAGGGTGCCGCGCTCCGGGTGCAGCTTCATGTCCGAGATGGTCAGCGTGGTGTCGGCGGGCCAGCCGAGGTCAACGTCGCCCAGCTCCTCCAGGGTGCGGCCGGAGAGGCGGTGCAGGCGCGCGGTGAGCTGGTCCAGCACCCAGAGATCGCCCCCCTGGACGGTGGGGGCCACGGGCCAGTCGAAGGTGGGCTCCACCACGTGCAGGCTGTCGTCGCGCAGATCGGCCACGGCCAGGGTGTTGGACAGCCGCCCCGTCACGAACACGCGCCAGGGGTGGTCGGGATCGCCGGCCACGCTCTCCAGGTGGACCCCCACGCGCACCCTGTGCAGGATGTCGCCGTTGTCCAGGTCCATGGCCAGGACCTCGGTGGTGCCCTCGGAGTTGACCCACGCCAGGCCGCGCTGGCTGTCGAGCGCGGCGTAGCCGCTGTTCTTGCCCGTTGGGTAGACGTACAGCCCCTGCCGCATGCTCGCGTCGTAGAAGCGCGCCTCGGCCCAGTTGGGATCCGCGGTGCCGATGCGGTCGAAGACGAAGAAGCCGTCGCCCCAGGGGACGGTGCTCTTGTTCTCGGTGCCGGCGGTGACCGTGAGGCCCGCGTGGCCGTCGCAGCGGGCCAGGCCGAGGAAGGTGTCGGACGCCGAGACGAAGTTGCCGTCGGAGAGCTGGGTCAGGGTGGAGCCGGCCACGGGGGCGACGCAGGTCTGCAGCTGTTCCAGGGTCTCGATGTCGTAGATGTTCACGCGCCCGGTGGTGGCGCCGTAGAGGATGGCGAACCGGTCGTCGCCCACGGGCACGATGCCCCGCACGGGCGACTCGGACTCCCAGGTGTCCAGCAGGTTGAGGTCGGCGTCCAGGAACTGCACCACGTCGTCGTCCTCGGCGCGGGAGCCGGTGACCACGAAGGAGCCGTCCGGGCGCCGCAGGATCCCGGCGGCGCTGCCGAGCCCGGTCTCGACCGCCGTGATGTCACCGCTCGCGAGATCGATGCGAATCAGGGCGGGGATGGAGCGCTGGCGCAGCACCCACAGGGTGCCCGAGGGCAGCACGGTCAGATCCGCGGTGCCCCCCCCGTAGCCGGGGTCGATCACGTCGAGGAGCGCGCCCTGGTCGAGGTCGATCACGGCGATGGTGCCGAGCTTGAGCGAAAATGCGTAGGCCCGCCGCGCGGCGCTGTCCACGGCCACGTGCAGGGGCAGCAGGTCGTTGAGCAACCCCTCCTGCAGGAAGCTCCAGGTGTGGGTCAGGCCGTCGTCCACCCAGGGCTCGCCCGTGTCCCCGGTGCCGGTGGTGTCCGACGAGTCGGGCTGCTCGAAGCGACACTCGCAGGCGGGCAGGGCGCACAGGGCCGCCAGCCAGGCGGATCGGGGCAGGGTGGGGCGCAGGGGGACCTCCGAGACGGGCGGACTCGTGGCCGCCACGATACCGCCGGGCGGGAGCGGTCGCCACTGGCTGACGGCGGCCGGGGCCCCGCGTGGGAGCCTGGCCAAGGACTGCCGCTCGGTGCCCGCGACGACGGCGGTCCACCGCCCAGGGCGTGCGCAACCGGCCGGGGACGGCGCATCTCCCCTCGGTTACGCACGGTTCCACCGCCCAGGGCGTGCGCAACCGGCCGGGGACAAGCAGCACGAGGAGCGCCGGCGCGCCGAGGCAGCACCCCGAGCGCTCACAACCCCCAGTGCCACGGGATCGCCAGCATGGCCACGGCGAAGCACACGGCGTTCAGCGGCAGGCCCACCCGGGCGAAGTCGAGGAAGCGGTAGCCGCCGGGGCCCTGGACCATCAGGTTGGTCTGGTAGGCGATGGGGGTGGCGAAGGCGGCGGAGGCGGCCATGGCCACGGCGATGGCGAAGGGGCGCAGGGGCAGGCCGGAGGCCTCCGCCAGGGACATGGCCACCGGGAAGACCAGCGCGGCGGCGGCGGCGTTGGTCACCACGGCGGAGAGCGTGGCGGTGGCCAGGTAGCACACGGCCAGCAGGCCGAGCGGGCCGAGATCGGCCCCCAGGGAGACCATGTGGTCTGCCAGCCAGCGGGCCGTGCCCGAGACCTCCAGGGCCTGGGAGAGGCCCAGGGAGGAGGCCACCATCACCAGGATGGGCACGTCCAGGGCGCGGCGCAGGCCGCGCGGGGTGAGGCTGCGGGTGAAGAGCAGGGCCAGCATGGCGCCGAGCGCCACCAGCAGCATGGGGGCGCCGGTGACCGTGGGGATCAACACGAGCAAGGCCAGGATACCCAGGGCCACGGGGGCCTGGCGGTAGCGAGGGACCGGCGCGCCATGGGCGGGGGTGGCGAGGTAGAAGTCCTGGCCACCGCGCCAGGTGCGACCGAAGCCCTCGGCGGCGGTGAGCAGCAGGGTGTCACCCGGCCGCAGCGCGATGTCACCGATCTTGGCGTGGATGCGCGCGCCCGCGCGGTGCACGGCCAGCACGGCCGCGTCGTAGCGGCGCCGGAACTCGGCGTCGCGCACCGTGAGGCCCACCAGCGATGAGTGGTGGGAGATGACCACCTCGTACAGGTTGCGGCGCAGGGCCTCGTCCAGGCTGGCCTCGCCCACGGGCTGCAGCCCCGGGAAGGCGCGCAGGTCGCCCACGGTCTCGGCCTGGCCCACGAACACGAGGTGATCCCCGCGCGCGAGCAGGTCCTCCGGCCCGACCGGGCTCAGCACCCCGCCGCCCGCGCGTCGGATCTCGGCCAGAAACAGGCCGGGCAAATGCCGCAGGCCCGCCTGCTGCACGCTGCGTCCGGCCAGGGGGCTGTCTGCGAGCACCTCCACCTCCGCCAGGAACTCCCGCCTCGCCCGCTCCAGGCCCTCCTCCGGGTCCTGCCGCCGCGGCACCAGCCGGTCTCCCAGGGTCACGAGGTACAGCAAGCCGAAGACCGCGGTGGGCAGCCCGGCCCAGCCCAGCTCCAGCATCCCGAGGCCTCGCTGACCGTCCTGCACCATCAGCCCCGAGACCACCAGGTTGGTGGAGGTGCCGATCAGCGTGCAGGTGCCGCCCAGGGTGGCCGCGAAGGACAGCGCCATGAGGAAGCGTGAGGGGCTCTGCTGGATGCGCCGAGCGTAGTCGTGCACCACCGGGATGAGCATGGCCACGATGGGCGTGTTGTTGAGGAAGGCCGAGAGCGCCGTGACCGGCAGGGCCAGGCGCAGGAGCGCCACCCGCGGCCGCGTCACCTGCCCGAAGATCAACCCCGAGATGGCCATCAGCGCGCCCGTCTCCCGTGCGGCCTCCGCCACCACGAGGAGCACCGCCACGGTGGCGGTGGCGGGGTTGGAGAAGCCCGCCAGGGCGTGGTGGGGCTGCACGATCCCCGCCACCATCAGCAGGGCCAGCCCGCCGAAGAGCACCAGATCGGGCGGCGCCCGGTCGGCGGCGAGCAGCACCACCATGGCGATGACCACGGCGAGGGTGATGGCGATGGCGAAGGTCATGGGCGCGCGGATCCGGGGAGCGGTGCCCAGAATGCACACGGCGTGCCAAGGCCGTGGGGGCTCGATCCGGGGCGAATGGCGCTGTGTTCACGGGGGCCCTGTGATATTTCACGGGCTACCTGTGAGGTGTCGCGGCCTATGCGCCGCCCTCTTGCGCCTGCCGCGACGCTGCGCGTCTTCGCTTGTCTGGACGGTGACGGGAACGGGAACGGGAAGGGGGGAGATCACGCGGGGGGGCGGCCCTGGCTCTGCGGCGGGATGTCGATGCCGAAGCGCTTGAGCTTGCCCAGCAGGCCGACGCGCGTGATGCCGAGGATGCGGGCGGCGGCGCTGCGGTTGCCGTGGGTGGAGGTGAGCACGCGGCGGAGGTGCTCGACCTCGACCTCCTCGAGGGTCCGCTCGACGGGAGGCTCGGCGGCGGTGCCAGGGTGTTGCACGGCGAGGTGCAGGTAGGGCGGCAGGCTGCGGGGGCCGATGGGGCCGGGCGGGGCCTGGGCGGCGGCCTCGGCCACCACGCTGTCGAGCTCGCGCACGTTGCCCGGGAAGGGGTAGGCCTCCATCAGCGCGACGGCCGCGCGGTCAAAGCCCGCGCGGATGGGATCGCGGCCGGCGCGGGCCAGGGCCAGCCCGGCGATCAGGGCCAGGTCGCCGGGGCGATCCCGGAGGGCGGGGACGAAGAGGGGGACGATCTCGACGCGGTGGTAGACGTCCCGGCGCAGCTGCCCGGCCCGCAGGGCCTCCTCGAGGGATACGTCGGCGGTCAGGATCACGCGGAAACGCGGGCTCCCCGCGCTGGCCCGCGCCATGCGCCGCAGGAGGCGCTGCAGCGCGATCTGCTCCACCAGGCGCAGATCGCCGAATCCGGTCAGCACCAGCGTGCCGCCGGCACATTCGTCGAGGCCCAACACCCCGGCCCGCTCGCGCAGGGCCTCCTCGTCCAACGCAACCGGGTTCGGCCCGAGCCCCGCGAACACCTCGAGGGTGGGGAGCGTGACGAGTGGGCCCCCACATTGCGGGCTCTCGGCATGGATCGCCGCGGCCAGCGAGCGCTTGCCCGTGCCAGGCTCCCCCAGGAGCAGGAGGGTCACGTCCGAGGCCGCCAGCGCGGCCGCCTGGGAGAACAGACGGCGGGCGGGGACGCTGTTGGCCACCAGCCCCCTGAAGGCGCAGGGCCGCGGGGAGAACGGACGACTGGGTTCAAACGCGATGTTCATTGGTTCTTCCTCCTCTCCAGGAGAGCCAGACCCGTGTCCACCAGCCGGGCCAGGGGGGCCGGCGGGCGGGGGGTGGGGTGGGCGAAGGTGGTCTCGGCGGGTGCACCCCAGGGGGGAACCGATGCCGTCCAGGAGACGGGCCAGGGCCCGCCCGCGGCGCGCGCCCGTTCCAACACGTCGGCAGGAATACCGTAGTCGGCGGCGATCCAGGCGCGCAGGTCGGCCGCGGTGCGCGGGGGCGGGCTGGCGCCCAGCGCCTCGGCCAGGTCGGCCAGCACGTCGAACATCCCGCGCCCCGCGGCGTGAGCGTGCAGCGGGCGCAAGGGCCGCAGGTGTCCGTCCAGCGCGAGAAAGGTCCCCTCGCGCTCCATCAGGCGCGGCACGGGCAGGACCACGTGCGCCGCGCGCGTGGTGGCGGTCGGGGTCGCGTCGAGCACCACGAGGGCATCGAGATCCCGCAGCAGGGGCGCGGTCTCGGAATCGAGCAGCGGGTCGGCGCCCACCACCAGGGCACCGCGAACCCGGCCCGAGCGCAGGATCGCGGGCAGATCGGCGTCGAGGCCGGCGAGGGCCGCGCCGCAGGCGCCAGCCTCGTCCCGCAGCAGCACCAGCCCTGCTTCGTGGCCGCCCAGGTGATGGAGGAGGCGCTGGAGCGACACGAGATCGCCACCGCCGTGCTGGAGGGCGTCGTCGAGATCGTAGAGCACCACCGGTCGCCGGGAGCGTTCCAGCCGGGCGGCCAGATCCAGCAAGGCACCCTCCTGCAGCCCGCATGCGCGGGCGGCGTCGGCCAGGCCCAGCGCGCGCCCTGCTCGCACCTCGGCCGGCTCCAGTCGCCCGAGCAGCGCGGCGAGCAGGACCCCCAGGGTGCCGCGCCGGGGATCGAGCCAGAGGCTGGCCCGAGCAGCCAGGTCGGTCGGATCCGAGTGGATCACCACCACCTCGGCCCCGGCGCGCTGGGCGGCCCCGATCCGGGCGGCCAGCAGGGGCTGGTTGCGCTCGGGATCCGCGCCCACCAGCAGCAACAGATCCGCGGAGGGCACGGCGGCCACCGCGCCGGGATGGCTGCACCACAGGGCCGCCCCGCCGAGGCCCGGCCCCCCGCGCACGCGCAGGGAGCCGACCTGGGTGGTGCCCAGCCCCTCTCCCGCCAGGTAGCCGCAGAGGACGCTGGCCTCGAGGGTCAGGCTGGCCGAAGCCACCAGGATCACCGCGTCCTCGCCGTGGCGCTGGGCGCAGGCGTAGAGGAGCGTGGCGGCCCGGTCGACCGCCTCGACCCAGCCGACCGGACCCTGGGCGTCCCCCTCCAGCACCAGGGGTTCCCTGAGGACCGGAGCGCCGAGGAGCAGGCCGGGACCGAACCGGCCACGGCGGCACAACCCCGCCCCCGAGGCGCCGGCACCGCGATCGGCGCGCACCAGCACCACGCCGTCCTCGTGGACGCGCTGCTCCACGGGGCAGGCGAGGCCACACAGGGCGCAGCTGGAGCGGATCCATGGTCCGGGCGGCAGCGAGCGCGGGACACGGGGCAGGCGCACGCGGAGGGCGCCGGTGGGGCACACCTCGGCGCAGGTGCCACAGCCCTCGCACCCGCTGCTGGCCAGGTCCCGGCCGAGCGCCGGCGCGATGCGGGCGCTCACCCCCCGGCCCACCAGGGCCAGGACGGCTGCTCCATGGGCGGCCGCGCAGGCCCGCACGCACCGGCCGCAGAGGACGCAGCGGTCGGGATCGTGCCACAGCAGCGGGTGGCTGTCGTCGGGGATCGAGCGACGCGCGAGGCGTACAGCGCCGGTGTCCAGCCCCATCCGCTCGGCCATGGCGCAGAGCTCACAGGGCTCGGCCCCGGGCGGCGCGCCGCCAGGATGCCGGCAGGCTACGCCGTGATCCTCCAGCAGCAGCGCGAGGGCGGTGCGGCGCGCCCGCTCCACCTCCTCGCCGCGGGTGGTCACCACCATCCCCTGGCCCACGAGCGTGTCGCAGGCCGGCACGGTGCCGGGAGTGCCGCCCACCTGCACCGCGCACAGCCCGCAGCCGGCCCAGGGCGTGAGCCCCGGCCAGTAGCACAGGGTCGGCACGTCCCCGAGCGCCTGCTCGCGGATCAGCTCCAGCAGGGTCTGGCCGCGGCGGGCCTGCACGGTCAGGCCGTCCACGACCAGCTCGATCCCGCCGCCGGCGCTCACGGCGCCACCCCGCATGCTCCGGCGGTGCAGTGCCCCGTGACCGCGTGTGCCCACACCTCCCGGGGGAACTCGGTGAGGGCATCGGCGACCGCCTGGGCCGGAGCCCGGCAGCCACCGCAGCGGGCGCCCCCCGCGACCTGGGGCGCGAGCGCCTCGAGCGCCTCGATCCCGCCGTGGCCGGTCCCGCGCTGGATGCCCTCCGCCAGTACCAGCATCCGCCGCGTGCCGAGGCGCCCCAGGGCGCAGCGCCCGCAGGCGCGGGCCGCCGCCCGGGACAGGAGCAGGACCATGAGCCCCACCACGCAGACGGACTCGTCGATCACGAGGATCTGGAGGGTCTCTCCCGCGAGCTCGAGGCCTTCGGGCGGCGGCAGCGGCGCCTCGAAACGCCATGCAGGGCACAGCCTGGAGCCGCACAGCGCGGCCTTGAATGGGGCTCCGTTCGGGGTGCCCCCGCCCACCCGCTCCACCAGCTCGGACAGCCGCGTCCCGGGATCCACCTGGACGAGGCATGGACGCCGTACCCGTCCGGTCAGGCGCACCACCCGCCCCTCGGCGGGCGGTGGGAGGACCTCGACAGGATCGGCGCGCAGCTCGTCGGAGCGCAGCTCACGGAGAATCTCCGCCGCCTCCGCGCCATCGAGGGGCCCGAAGACCTCGCCATCCACGGCCATGGCCGGCGCGCGCACGCAGGCCCCGAGGCATGGGACCGCCCGCCAGGTCACCCGCCCATCGGCGGTGGTCTGGCCCGGCTGGATGCCCAGCTCCCGCGCCAGGACCCCGTGCAGGCGGTCGCCCGCCCCGAGGTGGCAGGCCAGGCCGTCGCAGGTCTGGATGAGGTGGCTCCCGGGCGGCTCGGCGCGCAGCTCGGGGTGACGCTCCACCTGGCTCTCCAGCTCCGCCAGGGGCAGATCCAGGACGGCCGCGATCAGCTCCAGGTGCGGGCGCGTGACCCACCCACGCTCCCGCTGGGCCGTCTCCAGCAGCAGGGTCACCGCGGCGCGCTCACCGCGGTGGCGCCACAGCGCCCGCATGAACGCCCCGCTCGGCGAGACGGCGTCGAGGCGCGTGGGCATGGGCGTGGCCTAGCGAAGGTCCATGGGGAGGACGCACAGCACGCGGGCCCTGCGCACCCCGGCCAGCCCGAGCACGCGATCCGGGACACGGCAGGGGTGGGGGGCCGGGCGATCGTCCCGCACGAGCAGCAGCAGGCGGGACTCGTCCTCGATGGCGTCGCACTGGATCACCTTGTCGAGCATGTGCAGCTGTACGTAGATCTGGGCCTGGCGCTCGGGTTCGACCTCGAGCATCACCCAGGCCACGCGCTCGCGCGGCCGTCCGGGGACCGCCCAGGCCGCCACGCGCTCAGGCGCGCCGACGAAGTCCTGCAGTACGCGCCAGGTCTCGTCCGACAGGGTGGGCCGGCGTGTGAAGCACAGCTCCACGTCCTGTACGCCGGGCATGGCGGCGATCACGCCCAGCGCGGTCTCCTGCAGGCCACGCCGGTCCAGGGCCTGCAGCAGCACCACGAAGTCGCGGTCGCCCACGACGGCGTCGCAGGTGCACACCCCACGGCAGGCGCCGATGCGCTCGTACAGGGCCACGGGCTCTGCCCCGGAGGCCAGGCGCACCAACGCGAAGGCGCTCTCCATGGGGCCCAGCGGGCTCGCGGGGCTCGGCGGGTGGGCCGGAGGGAGCGCCGCCACGTGCAGGCGCTCCAGCTGGTCCAGCAGCTCCTGCACACCGAAGGGCTTGTCGAGGTAGGCGCTGCCGCGGCGCAGCTGGACGGCCTCCACGGTCTTCTCGTTGCCGTAGCCGGAGATCACCAGCACCGGCAGGTCCGGGTAGCAGGCCTTGATGATCTCGAGGAGCTGCAGGCCGTTGATATCGGGGAGTTGGATGTCCAACACCACGTAGTGGTACGGCTGGCCGCCTCCAAACGCCGTCTTCAGCTCGATGAGGGCGGGCAGCCCTTCTTCCCGGGTCTCCACGTCGAAGCCCTTGCGCTGCAGGGCGATCTTGAGCCCCTGGCGGATGGACTCCTCGTCGTCGACCACGAGGATGCGGGCGTTGTCATACATGGGGGCTCCTCACGCGGACCCGGGAACGCGAGAACTTAGCATTTATCGTGCCACCGTAATATTCGATCCTATGAATCAATGGTCTCGGCGAGGTCCGGGGCACGGGGGAGGGTCGGGCCGCGCCGATATGTATGCCCATGCCATTCGGTGCGCCACCCTCGCGGGGGCTCACGCCGCAGCGAGCGGCAGCTCCACGGTGAAGGTGCTGCCCTCTCCGGGCCGGCTCAGCACCTTGATGAGCCCCCCGTGGGCCTGGACGATGCCGTAGGTCACCGACAGGCCCAGGCCCGTGCCCTTGCCCACGGGCTTGGTCGTGAAGAAGGGATCGAAGAGCTTGTCCATGTTCTCGGCCGGGATCCCGCACCCCGTGTCCTGCACGGAGAGCTCGGCGTGGCCTCCCGCCACGCGGGTCTCCACCGCCAAGACCCCGCCCCCCGACATGGCCTCGCAGGCGTTCAGGGTGAGGTTCAGGAGCACCTGTTTGAGCTGGTTCGGGTCGGCGTGCAGGCTCGGCAGGTCGGGATCGAGGCGCAGCTCGATGCGCAGCCCGCGGAAGACCTTCTGGGTCCGGAGCAGCCGGATGGTCTCCTGCACGAGCTGGTTCAGGTCCACCGCCAGCCGATGCGAGGGCGACTCGCGGGCGAAGTCCAGCAGCCCCCGCACGATGTCCCGCACGCGGGCGGTCTCCTTGCAGATCACCTCCAGGTCGGCGAGGTCCTCCTCGGTGAGGTGTGGCTTCTCGCGCAGGAGGTGTGCGAAGGTCAGCACCCCGGTCAGCGGGTTGTTGATCTCGTGCGCGATCCCCGCGGCGAGGCGTCCGATGGAGGCCAGCTTCTCGCTCTGGTAGAGCTGGGCCTGGGTGAGCTGCACCAGGCGCTCCTCGCGCTTGCGCACGGCTTCCGCCATCTCGTCCACCGCCCGGCAGAGCTGCCCCAGCTCGCCGGGGGCCTCCAGGCCGACGCGCGCGGTCAGATCGCCCTGGACCACCCGCTGGGACATGGCCACGACGCGGCCGATGGGGTGCAGGACCTGCCGGGTGGCGTAGACCAGCAGGGCCAGGCTGGCCAGCGTGGTGCAGGCCACGAACGCCAGGAAGACGAGGGCGAGCAGCAGGCGCTGCCGCTGGTAGGGCGCCTCCAGCACCCCCACGTACAGCGCGCCGATGACGTCCCCCTGGGGGTCGCGGATGGGCTCGTAGGCCGTGAGGTACCAGTCGTTGACCACGAACGCGCGATCGGCCCAGACGCCGCCCTCCTCCAGCACGCGCTGCGCGACCTCGGCGGACATGCGTGTGCCGATGGCGCGCTCACCCTCGTCGGTGGCCACGTTGGTGGCGATGCGCAGATCGCGCTGGAAGATGGTGGCGGTGCCGATGTCCTTGCCGCGGTCCCGCCGGTTCTGGAAGACCTCCTCGCGGACGGCGTCCACCACCTCGGTGCGGCGGTTCAACAGGTTCGCGCCCCAGAGCACGCCGACCTGCTCACCGCCGTCGGTCAGGACCGGCACGGCCGCCTCCACCAGCATGCCGTCCGTGGAGCGCTCCGTGGCCGTGGGCAGGGCGGCCGGGGTGGCCACGAGATCGATGCTCGCCCGGGCGGCCAGGGCGGGGTCGAAGGCCGCCAGCAGCGCGCCGGAGAGGATGGAGGTCCCGCCCGCGGCTTTGCCCGTACCGAGGGTCTGGCCCACGACCAGCTCGTCCTCGAGGAGCAGTCCCTCCGGCACCGCGGCGTTCGCGACACACACCACCCGCGCATCGCGGTCCAGCAGCGCCAGGATGTCGAGGTCTCCCGCGGCCATCAGCCGCCGCAAGCGCTCGTCGTCGCAGGCCGCCCCGGAGCCGTCCACCACCGAGACGATCCGGTTCTGCAGCACCGCCCCGGCCAGGGTCATGGAGATGCCCTCGATCTGGTGCTGGTAGATCTCGCGGGCGGAGTTCAGGTTCAGGCGCACGCTCTCCTGCACCTGGCCGATCAGGACCTGCTGCAGGTAGTTCACGAAGGCCACCGACAGCACGGCGTTGGCCACCAGCAGGATGGTCACGAAGCTCAGGGTGAGGCGCAGGGTCGTGGTGCGGCGCGACGACATCCAGGGCAGCATCAGGCCACCTCCGGACAGCGGCCGGGTGTATGGCGCCGCCATACGGTGTATGGGCCCTTGTCAGTCATCCCGATCCGAGGTGATCTCGTAGCGCCGCATCAGCGCGTGGAAGTTGGTGCGTTGCATGCCCACGGCTTCGGCGGCCCGGGTCACGTTGCCGTGGGCCTCGTCCAGGGCGTGGACCAGGAAGCGAACCTCGATGTCGCGCACCACCTTCTCCAGCGCCAGCCGCTTCTGCCGCTTGACCTCCTCCCAGGTGGCGGGCGCGCGCGGCGACGCCGCCGGGTGGGCGCCCTGGCGCAGCTCGGGCGGCAGGTGGACGGGCTCCACCCGCGCCGCGGGGCACAGGATGGCGATGCGCTCCACCATGTTCTTCAGCTCGCGCACGTTCCCCGGCCAGGGGAAGTCCTCGAGCACGGCCAGGGCCTCGGGGCTGATGGTGCGCACCAGGGAGGGGGCCCGCGCCTGGTGCCGCTCCAGGAAGGCCAGGGCGAGCCTGGCGATATCCTCGCGGCGCTCCCGCAGGGGCGGCAGGGCGATGGGGATGACGTTCAGGCGGTAGTAGAGATCCTCGCGGAAGCTGCCATCTCCGATCATCTCCACCAGCGAGCGGTTCGAGGCGGCGATGAGCCGGATGTCCACCGCTCGCTCCTCGGTGTCGCCGACGCGCCGCACCCGGCGGGACTCCAGCGCGCGCAGCAGCTTGCCCTGGGTCTCGAGCCCGATGTTGGAGACCTCGTCGAGGAACAGGGTCCCCTTGTCGGCCACCTCGAACAGCCCCCGCTTGTGGGCGATGGCGCCCGAGAACGAGCCCTTGACGTGCCCGAACAGCTCGCTCTCCAGCACGCCGGGCGCCAGGGAGCTGCAGTCGCAGGCCACCAGGGGTCGGTCGCGGCGGGCGCTCAGCCGATGCAGGGCGCGGGCCACCAGCTCCTTGCCGGTCCCGCTCTCGCCGGTGATCAGGACGGTGGCCTCGGAGGGGGCCACCCGCCGGATCAGCGCGTAGACCTCCTGCATGGCGCGGCAGTCGCCCACCATGCCGTGGAAGCCCTGGTCTCGGGCAAGGGCCGCGCGCAGGGCGGTGTTCTCCCGGATGAGCGCGGACCGCTCGGCCACCCGGCGCACGCAGAGGCGCAGCTCCTCGGGCGAGAAGGGTTTCCCGATGAAGTCGGCCGCCCCGAGCTTCATGGCCTCCACCGCCGTCTGCACCTCGGCGTAGCCCGTGATGAAGATGACCTCGGCCTTGAGCCCCTCACGGCGCAGGGTCCTGAACACCTCGAGCCCGCTGATGCCGGGCATCACGATGTCGAGCAGCAGGATGTCGTGCTCACCCTTGCGGGCGACCTCCAGCCCGGCGTACGGGTCCGTCGCCACCTCCACCTCGTGGCCGTCGGGGGTCAGGGAGCGCCGGCAGGAGTGGCAGACGACGCTCTCGTCATCGATCACCAGGATCCGCTGCGGCGGCGGGCGCGGGGGATTCGCGGGGGTGTCGCTCATGCGACATGGCTCCGGGGAGAGGGCAGAGCGTAGCAAGGTCCCGCTGCCTGCAAAGGGTGTTGTCAGTGCGAGGCTGACGCCGCGCATGGTGGACCGCGGTGCGGAGCAGGGCGTCCGCGTTGGGGAAGAGGTGTCAAGCTCTGGACACTTCGCCCGCTTCCCCCTGCCCATGGGTGCCCCGGGTGGGTATCAGGGGGCTGGCAGGCTCTGTCCAGGAGGTCGGCATGCGTGTCCGCCCCGCCCCCCACCTCGTCCCGATCACGCTCGCGGCGCTGGCCCTGACGGCCTGCGCGCCCGCACAGGTCAGCTTCACCTGCGCGGAGGGCGAGCCCCTGTGCGATCTCGTCGCGGTCATGAACGACCAGCGCACCGAGGCCACCGGGATCGACATCGTGGGCGTCTACCTCTACCAGGCCGTAGAGATCCCCCTCATGGAGAGCCTGGTGTCCTCTCCCGTCCCCACCACCCCCGTCGTGGCCGGGCGTGACACCCTCTTCCGCGTCGCCGTGGTGCCCCACGAGGACTTCCAGGCCCGCGATCTCACGGGCAGGCTCTACTTCTACCGGGATGGCAAGGCCTTCGCGGCCTACCAGACCGACGTCACGGTCTCGGGCGCCTCCTCCATGTCCGAGCTCGACAGCACCTTCAACCTGCGGGTCGCCGGGTCGGTCCTCCAGCCGGGGGTGTCCTGGGCCGCCGAGATCGTGGAGCAGAAGCACGAGAACGGCGGCGGCGAGGCCGCGGGCTACGCCGCCTGGCCCGAGGGCAGCGACGAGCCCATCGAGGTCACCGAAGGCGCCGAGCTGGTGCGCGTGCTGCTGGTCCCGGTGCAGTACAACGCCGACGGGTCCGGGCGCGTGCCCGACACCTCCGGCGACATGGTGGAGTTCTACCGCCAGTACTTCTGGGCCCACTACCCCACCGCCGAAGTCGAGATGATCGTGGGAGACCAGCTGGCCTGGTCCGGTTCGGTGGGGGCGATGGACACGGGCGGCTGGAGCAACCTGCTGTCGGCCGTGGCCGAGTCCCGCGCCCAGCAGGGCGCCGACGACGACATGTACCTGTACGGCGTCTTCAACCCCTCCGACGAATTCGGCTCCTTCTGCGGCGGCGGCTGCATCGCCGGGCTGTCCACCGTGGCCCACTCGGCCACCGACGCCTGGTCCCGGGCCAGCATCGGGCTGGGCTACGGCGGGGAGACCACCAGCTCCACCATGGTCCACGAGATCGGCCACGCCCACGGCCTGTGGCACGCCCCCTGCGGCAACCCCGACAGCGTGGATCCGTCCTTCCCCTACGACGACGGCAGCCTCGGCGTGCGCGGCTACGATCTCAGGGCCGAGGCCCTGCGGGAGTCCTCGGCCTACTACGACATGATGTCGTACTGCTCGCCGACCTTCATCAGCGACTACCACTTCGACAAGCTCCACACCCGGGTCAAGGCCGTCAGCGACACCTACTTCAGCGGCGGCCCCGGGCTGCCGTACTGGGCCCTGTGGGCCATGCCCGACGGCAGCCTGCGCTGGGGCCGGGATCGCAGCCTGCGCCAGCCCCCCGGGGGCGTGACCCGCACCGTGGAGCTGCTGGACGCCGAGGGCGGCGTGGTGGCCCGGGTGCTCGCCTCCTGGAGCCCCTTCTCCGAAGGCGAGGGCGGCAGCCTGAGCTTCCCGGCGCCCCGCGCCGAGGTGGTGGCGGCGCGCGTCGATGGCGAGCTCAGCCCGCTTCGGCCGCCAACCGTTCGCGATCCGACCTGGTGAGCGCCAGCATCAGCCCCGTCCCCTGGGGCATCGCCGCGACCACCTGGGCCGCGCAGCGGACCTGCCCGCCCGAAGGCAGGGTGAGCTCGACCTCCACCTGCCGACCGCGGGCGCCCAGGGCCACTCCCGCCAGGAACAGGCCGCTGTTGCGCAGGTGGCGCTGGTACTCGGCGCCGTAGCTGGCGGCTGTGTAGCGCATCCGGACCTGCGGGGGACGGGCCTGGAGGTCCAGCGTGAGCGCGGGGGCGGCGGGCTCCTCCTCCGGCGCGGGCGGGGGGACCGACTCCTCGTCTTCTTCATCCTCGATCAGGGGCTCGTCGTCGAGGGGCGCCAGCGCCTCGGCGGCCCCCGGGGTGGGGGCGGGGGCCTCGCCCGGCCGCCCCACCGCTTCCAGGGAGGCCGCGACGAGGTCGTCGGCGAAGTGGGCCACGGCGCTCTCCTCGCGGCGGGCGCCGGCCCAGGGCAGGGCCTCGGGGGGGGCGTCGAGGGAGGGAGGGCGCTGCAGCGGCCCGTCGGCGGTGGGCTCCGCCGGCTCCGCGTCCACCTGGGCGCGCGGCTCCGCGGAGACGGTGCGGCGGGAGAACTCGCCCAGGGCAGCCGACATGCGCGCGCGGGCGGCCTGGCTCGAGACCGAAGAGGAGGCTGACGCGGTCTCGTGGGACAGCCCGAAGTCGCCTCCGATGCCCGTCTTCTTCTTCTTGAACATCTGCTCCCGCTTCATCCGGCGCTCGTTCATGCGATCGATGACCAGCTTGGTCTGCGCCGCCGAAGCGCTGCGCATCCCCTCGGAGAACATGTCCCGCACGAACCGGCCCGGGTCCCGCTCCATGCGACGGGAGGAGCCACCCTTCTCCTGGTCCTCCATCCAGACCTGCAGCAGGGCCAGGTCCTCCTCGGGGATGTCCTCCACCGTGGCCTCGTAGCGGGGCCACTCCCCGGCGCCCGCCGGAGGGTACACCCGCGTGATCGTGAGGCGGCCCATGATGGTCTCGGAGTAGCCCTTCAACTCCATGCGCCAGGCCATGGCGGTCCCGGTCGCCATGTTGGCGTTGACCGTGAACGCCATCGAGGTCCTGGAGGCCTCGCGCACGTACCCGAACGCGAGCCCATCCGGGGTCTGCAAGGCGAGCATCACGTTGATGGTCTGGGACATGGCGCATCACCTCCGCGAGACAAGATTAGCACCCTTCGATTCCCGAGCTATCCCCCCTGACGTGCCTGGACGTTCGCCAGCTCGTCGTCGCGGGTCTGGGCCGTGATGGCGCGCTGCGCGTACAGCTCATGCAGGTGCTCGCGGTAGGTCACGCCCGATCCAGATTTACCCAGGTAGATGGGCAACTTCGTGAGCTCGCCCCCGCGGATGACGGTGCGGATGGCGGTGGTGGGGAAGATGACCTCGGCGGCCAGCACGCGCCCCCCCTGGGCCGAGGGCAGCAGGCGCTGGGTGATGCAGCAGGCGAGCCCCGCCGAGAGCGTGTAGCGGATCCGGGACTGGTTGTCGGAGGTCACGGAGCCGATGATGCGCGCCAGCGAGCCCACCGTGTCCTCGGCGTGCAGGGTGGAGAGGACCAGGTGGCCCGACTCGGCGGCCTTGAGCACCTGCTCGATGGTGTCGGGATCGCGCATCTCGCCCACGTAGATGATGTCGAGGTTCTCCCGCAGGCCCGCGCGCACGCCGTCGGCGAAGGAGTCCACGTGCATCCCCACCTCGCGCTGGATGAACAGGCCCTTGTGGTCGTGGAAGATGTACTCGATGGGGTCCTCGAGGGTGAGGATGGTGGCCGGGCGGGTGCGCGCCAGGTGGTCGAGCAGCGCCACCGCGGTGACGGTCTTGCCCTGGCCCGTGGCCCCGGAGACCAGCACGAGGCCAGACCGCAGCCGCATCAAGGAGGGCAGCACCGCCGCGGGCAGGCCGAGCTTCTCGATGGGCAGGATGTCCTGGGCGATGCGCCGCACCACCGCGTAGATCCCGTGGTTGCCGGTGCCGAGGTGGATGCGGTAGCGGCTGTCGCCCTCCGCGTGCACCAGGTCCACCTCGCGCCGCACCCGGAAGCGATCCAGATCGGCCTGGCTGAAGAAGCAGGCCATGAGCTGTTTGAGGTGCTGATCACCGACGGGGTCCGAGCGGAAGCGGCTGACGTTGCCGTCCACCTTGAAGATCACCGGCTCGCCGACCTTGAGGTACAGATCGGTGGCGTTGAGCTCCACCATCCAGCGCAGGGCGTCCTGCACGCTGACGCTGCGCTCGCCGAGCTTGAGGAAGGGGGCGGTGTAGGCCTTGGGGTTCGCCACGGGACCTCCCGGCAAAGAGGGCCCTTATCAAGAAACAGCCGCAGGCTCTCGTACCCCCCCCTACCCCTCCGGCACCACCCGCAGGGTCGCCTTGCCGCGGCGGGCCTTGCGGCGGCTCTGGCGCGCGACCTCGCCGGCCGGGGCCAGGCGCGGGCCCACGGGCTCGGCAAGGAGCCAGTCGTGGCCCTGGGCGTCGAGGTGGACGTCGCCCGACTCCACTGGCAGCCCCAGGGCCACGAAGGCGTGGCCGGGGATGGTGACCACGCCGAGCGGGACCTCGGGCCAGGCCGCGCGCATCAGCCCGAGGAAGAGGGTGGACTTGGAGTCGCAGTCGCCCTTGTTGCGCCCCAGCAGCGACAGGGGCCGGCGGAAGCGGTCGCGCGCCTTCGACGCCTGCTCGTAGGGGATGCTCTGCACGAAGGAGAGCGCCAGGTCGGCGAAGGCCCGCGGGCTCTCGCCGGGGCCGCCCAGGGCCAGCACCACAGGCGACAGCGCCGGGGCGTAGTCCACCACGTGCCGCGGGTGATCGGGCATGACGCCGCCATCGACCATGGTGAACCCGTGCTCGCGCAGGTAGTCCTGCAGGGCGCGGTCGCGGACCTCGGCCGCCGCGGCGAGGGCCTCCTTGATCCTGGCGCGGCTCTGGCCCGTGGCCTGGATCTGCACCCCGCCCCCCTGGACCCGCGCGGTCACCTGGGGGCCGGGCCGCCCCTCGGCCCAGCGGCGCACCGCCTGGGCCATGGCCTGGTTCGCCTCCTGCAGCTTGAAGTGCAGGGGCTCCTCGAGATCGGCGCGCACCTGGTCGGCCGGGAGCGAGAAGGTGGCCGTGTGGCGTCGCCCCTCCGCGTCCACCCACTTCTCCGAGAAGGACCAGGTTCCCCCACCTTTCTCCACGTCGAAGGCGAGCTGTTCGGCCGAAGAGACGGCGGACAGCAGGGCGAGGATGCAGAGCGCGTTCATGGCGGCGGCCTCCTGCCCCAGGCTATCCGCCCACCACCGGCCCGGCTGGCCGCCGAGAATCTCATGTCTCCCCCGCTCCTGGCCGAGCACCCGGAACATCGTCGGGAGGCCCGTCCGAAAGCCAGGTGCGATGAGTTTCTTGCTCCGGGTGACAGGGGGGATCTTCACTTGCACCCGGAACCGTGCTAGCCTTGACGGGAGCCACTGACGGCTACTGAGGAACCACGCCATGCGCAAGAGCCTGTTCTACCTCCCTGTCCTTGGACTGCTGTGCATCGCCGGCTGCCCGAAGGACGACACCGAAACCCCCGACGACACCTCCCCGGATGGTGACGCCGACACCGACACCGACACCGACACCGACACCGACACGGACGCCGACGGCGACGCCGACTCGGAGGTCCACATCTCCCAGGTCACCTACTCCTACACCGCCAGCCGCTGGATCTACGGTGTGGACAACGCCGGTGAGGCCGAGCGCGTGACCCTGACCGCCGTGCAGGTCCGCCCGAGCGGCGACGTGATCGAGCAGCACCCCATGACCTTCCAAGAGGACACCTCCCGCGGCCAGCGCTGGGGCGCCTCCCTGAACGTCGTGTCCGTCGACCAGCAGCAGCCCGGCGTCTCGACCTCCTTCGCGGGCGACGAGATGACCGAGGAAGCCCTCACCTGGATGGCCTCCGCCTTCGAGGCCGCCGGCCCCGCCGACTGCGTGGTCTGGGGCGCCAACATCGCGGTGTTCGCGGAGTACGACTGCCGCCTCATCACGGCCAACGAGTAGCGCCCTCTCCCTCGACCCCGGCGGCCGGGCCCCGCGCCCGCCTGCCGGGGTTCGTGCGTCGCGGGGCGCGCACGATCGCGCGGCGACCCCTCGGCGCACATGGCAGGATGAGCCCATGCCCCGCGCCCCCGCCACGCTCCTCCTCGCCCTGCTGACCGCCTGCCCGCTGGGCGGCGGGCCCGACCCGATCGATCCCGATCCCGCGGTGTGCGCCGAGGCCGAAGCCCGCCTGGGCTACCCCGCCTGCGTCCAGCGGCTGGACGACGAGGAGGCCTTCACCGCCGTCACCGTGGCCTCCAGCGCGGTGGACGAGCTGCGCGCCGGCAAGTACCTGGTCCCCGCCGGCGCCGACGCCCGCCTGCCCACCCTGTGGCTGATCGTCGGCACCTTCCCGCTGCACTTCGACTTCCTGGTCACCGCCTTCCCGGACCTCTTCTCCGGGCTGAGCGCCGCCGCCTACACCGATCTCATCCTCTACCGCGAGACCCGCGAGTTCTTCGCCGGCACCCACTCGCTCTACCTCGACGCCGACGGCTTCTTCTACGGCTTCACCGTCTGGGACGACCCCGCCGACGCCTCCTCCACCGTTCTCGAGGGCGAGGTGGCGGAGGTCTGGGGGGCGCTGCACGAGCGCTCCATGGCGCTGGGCGACCTCTACTGGGTGCCCATCACCCGCAACCAGCAGGAGGCCGCCCAGGGTTGGGGCCAGACCGTCTTCCCCATCCGCGGGCTCGAGGAGGTGGTCTACGAGGTCTACAACCCGGGCGTCGGCTACGGCAACCTGCGCCTCTACACCCTCTCGGAGCTGGCCAGCGCCACGGCCCAGGCGGCCTACGGCTACCAGGACATCCTGGTCCTCGAAGAGGCCCCCAGCGATCTGGAGCGGGTGGTCTCGGGCATCGTCACCGGCACCCGCCAGGGCGCCCTGTCCCACCTGAACGTCCGCAGCCTGGCCCGCGGCACCCCCAACTGCTTCATCGCCGACCCGCTGGCCGCCCTGGCCGCCTGGGAGGGCCAGCTCGTGCGCCTGGAGTGCGGCGAGGAGGACTGGAGCGTGGCGGCCGCCACCGAGGCCGAGGCCCAGGCCTGGTGGGAAGAACTGCGCCCCGAGCCGGTGGAGGTCTGCGATCCAGACCTCTCCGAGGCCGCCCTGCCCGGCCTGCTGGAGCTGGACACCTCCAGCGCGGAGGCGCGCGGGGCCGCCACCTGCCGTTTCGGCGCCAAGGGCACCAACCTGGCCGTCCTCTACCAGCGCATCGCCGAGGACTACCAACTAAGTGGCTTCCTCGTCCCATTCTCGTACTACGACGCCTTCATGCGCGCCAGCACCTGGGCTGTGGACCTCGGCACCGGCGAGGCCGAGCACAGCTTCGCCGACACGCTGGCCGCCTGGCACACCGATGCGCTGTTCCTCTCGGACGCCGCGGTCCGCCGCGAGCGCCTGGACGACCTGCGCGCCGCCATCCAGGCGGCCCCCCACGACCCGGCCTTCATCGCCGCCCTCGCCGCGCGCATCCAGGCCGTCTGGGGCGACGACACCACCATGGTGCGCTTCCGCTCCTCGTCCAACGCCGAAGACGCGGCCTCCTTCAACGGCGCCGGCCTGTACGAGTCCGCCAGCGCCTGCCTGGCCGACTCGCTCGACGACGACGAGACAGGCCCCTCCCGCTGCGACCCGGACAAGGCGGGCGAAGAGAGCCTGGAGGAGGCCCTCGGCCAGGTCTGGGCCTCCCTCTGGAACACCTCCGCCTGGGAGGAGCGCGACTGGTACGGCATCGACCACGACCGCGTCGCCATGGGCATCCTGGTGGACGACCGCGCCAAGGACGAGCAGGCCAACATCGTGGCGTTCTCCGGCAACCCCACCAGCCCCGGCGACGACCGCACCCTGGTCAACGCCCAGATCGGCGCGTACGACGTGGTCTCCTCGGAGCCCGGCGTCTACCCCGAGGCCAGCCTGCTCACCCTGGAGGGCGGCTACGTCACCGCGATCCTGCGGGTCTCCGAGAGCTCCGAGGTCGAGCCCGGCGAGTACGTGCTCTCCGACGCCCGCCTGGCCGAGCTGGGCAGCGTCCTGTGGGACATCGCCCAGGTCTTCCCCCAGGACACCGAGGTGCCCGAGGGCAGCGAGGTCCTGTGGGACACCGAGTGGAAGGTCTGGTCCGACGGCCGGCTCATCATCAAGCAGATCCGCCCCTACCTGAGAGAGGTCACCCCATGACCCGCACCCTGCTGCTCCTGCCCCTCTGCCTCCTCGGCTGCCCCAAGGACCCGGTAGACTCCGGCCCCGAGGGCGACACCGACGCAGACGCAGACGCCGACACGGACACCGACGGCGACGCCGACGCCGACGCCGACGCCGACACGGACCCGGGCCTCTGGGAGCACTGCCCCTCCGCCGACGCCTACGTGGGCGACGGCGCCTGGACCGGCACCCTCGAGGTCGCCGCCGACGCGGTCTGGTGCGGCGGCTTCGACGAGTCCCGCACCCTGGAGGAGGAGCTGGCCGCCAAGGCCCTGCTCAGGCTGGTGGAGGGCACCTACGCCGTGCCCACCGAGCCCGGGGACCACACCATCGCGTTGGCCGCCTGCACCCGCCGCGCTCCGGGCCTGCCCACCCAGGAGATGGACGGCGCGGGCAGCACCGCGGTCAGCCAGAACACCTGGTCCGGCACCACCTACACCTACCTCAACGGCGCACAGCCCATGAGCGAGGGCTGGTCCCTGGAGCACACCCTGTGCCTGGTGGGCGACGAGGGCGCCGAGCCTGGGCCGCTGGTGCTGGACGGCGGCCCGGCCGATCCCACCACCGGCGCCGGCGCGGACTTCATCCTGGTGCCCGAAGGCGGTTCCATGTGGGATCCCACCGCGGTCGGCTTCGTGCCCTGCTTCGACGCCGACACCTGGCACCGCGAGCAGCACACCGTCACCTTCGAGGGCGGCGACATCACCCTGGAGCTGTGGATCGGGCAGTCCATGGCCAGCACCGAGCCGGGCGCCTTCACCCGCGCCTCCGGCGCGCTGGACGGCACGACCTTCGATCTCAGCGCCTACCTCCAGCTCATCTACAACCCCGAGCACCACCACTTCACACGGCACTTCGCCGTGATCTTCGACGCCCCCATCGGCGATGCCTGCGCCCTCCGGGTGGAGGACGTGGACCCCTGGGACGAAGGCCCCACCGCCCGGGTCAGCACCGCAGACTGCGACCTCGCCGTGCTCGCGGCCCGCGCCGTCAGCGCCGAGGGCTATTCGCGGGAGGACTGAATGCGCGCCGTCCTGCTGTCACTGGTGATGCTCTGCGGCTGTGCCGACCCGATCGTCAGCGGGCTGCCCGACCGCGACGGCGACGGCTGGAGCCCCCCCCACCGACTGCGACGACGACGATCCCGGCGCCTACCCCGGGGGCTTCGAGGTGTGCAACGGCCGCGACGACGACTGCGACGGCACCTTCGACGAGGACGTGAAGGTGGACTTCTGGCGCGACGACGACGGGGACGGCTGGGGCGGCCCCTTCTCGCCCTTGCCCGCCTGCGAGCAGCCCGAGGGCTACGCCGCCCAGCCCGGCGACTGCGATGACCGCGATCCCGAGATCCACCCCGAGGCCGAAGAGACCTGCAACGGGAAGGACGACGACTGCGACGGGCGGCTCGGCGACGAGACCATCATCTCCTGGTACCTGGACGGCGACGGCGATGGCTACGGCGACCCCGAGCAGGCGCTGCGGGATTGCTTCGAGCCCTCCGGCTACGTCGACAACGACGAGGACTGCGACGACACCGACCCGGCGGTCCACCCCGGCGCCGAGGAGCACTGCGACGGCGAGGACGACGACTGCGACGGCCTCCCCGACGAGGGCACGTACGGCACCTGGTACTACGACGGCGACGGCGACGGCTGGGGCGACCCGGACGACCACACCTGGACCTGCGCCCCGACCGCCGGCTGGACGCGCCGCGGGGGCGACTGCGCCCCGGACGACCCGACGATCCACCCGGACGCCTCCGAGACCTGCGACGGGGTGGACCAGGACTGCGATGGCCAGGCGGACGAGGACTTCGACCGTGACCGCGATGGCTACCTGTCCAGCGCCTGCGCGGATCTCGACCCCAGCGAGATCGACTGCGACGACGGCGCCCCCGACGCCCACCCGGGGGGCACAGAGACCTGCGATGACGGCGTGGATCAGGACTGCGACGGGCGCGACACCTTCTGCGGCCTCATGGGGGGCTACGACCTCGGCGCGGCCACGGCCAAGCTCTACGCCCCCTCCGCCGGCGAGCTGGCGGGCCTGCACATGGAGACCGGCGACACCGACGGTGACGGGCTGGACGACCTGCTCATCGCCGCCCTCGACAGCTCGTCCAGCGGCGGCGGCGCCTACCTGGTGCGCACTCCACCGGCCGGCACCGCGGCGCTGGACGAGGTGGCCCTGCACCTCGAGGCTGCGGTGATCGGCTCCGGCGCGGGCGCCTCCGTCGGCCTGGGCGACACGGACGGCGATGGGCTCGCGGACATCCTCGTGGGCTGCCCCGAGGGCTCCTCCCCCGGCGCCCGCGTGCTGCTGGCCCCCTTCGCGGGTGACGTGAGCCTCGAGGGCGAAGCCGTGCTGCTCTCCGCCGGTTCCTCCACCTGGGCAGGCCGGGGCGCGGCGCTGGGCGATGTGACCGGCGACGGCCTGGCGGACGCCCTGGTCGGCGCCGACAACGAGAGCGGCGGGAAGGGCCGCGTCTACATCGCGAACGGCCCGCACCTCTCCGACCTGAGCCTGACGCGCGACGCGGACGGGATCCTCACGGGCACCGTCTCCGCCAGCTACACCGGCCGCGTGGTCCGCGGCGGGCAGGATCTGGACGGCGACGGGATCGGCGACATCCTGGCGGCCGGCCCCTACGCCTCCGTGGCCGCCGTCGCCTGCGGGGTCGTCTACGTGGTCCACGGGCCCGTCTCCGGCAACCTGAGCCTGGTCTCGGCCGACGGCACGCTGGTGGGGGAGAGCGTCTATGCGGCCGCAGGCACGGCGCTCGCCGTGGGCGATCTGGACGGCGATGGCCTGTCCGACGTGATGGTGGGATCCCCCGGTGAGTCCTCGCCGGCCACCGGCGCCGGCGCGGCCTACGTCATCCTCGGGCCGGCCTCGGGCACCCACGCCCTGGCCGCCGCCGATCTGGTGCTGCGCGGCGCCACCGTGAGCGGGGCCCTGGGGAGCGGCATCGCGGCCCACGACGTGGACGGAGACGGCAAGAGCGAGATGTTGGTCGGCGCTGTCGGCGAGAGCACGGCCGGCTCGCAGGCGGGCGCCGCCTTCCTGTTCTTCGGCCCCCGCAGCGGCACCCTGACCGAGGCCGACGCGGACGCGGTGTTCTATGGCGCAGGGGCCGGCGACCGCGCCGGCCAGGGCGTGGCCATGGGCGATCTCGACGGCGACGGGCGGGGGGACATCGTGGTGGGCGCGGCCTACGACGCCACCGGCGGCACGTCCGCGGGGGCCGTGTTCCTGCAGTACCCGGAGTGAGCCCCATGGAGAACGCGCGTCGCAGCCTGAACACCCCCCCGACCCTGGGCGCCGCCCTGCTGTTGCTGCTGGTGGCTTGTGGGAAACCCGAGGACTCCGGCGCGCCCGACTCCGATGGCGACGGCTGGGACGCCGGCGCCGACTGCGACGACGCCGATCCCGTGGTGCACCCCGAGGCCGAGGAGTCCTGCAACGGGCGGGACGACGACTGCGACGGCGCCATCGACGAGGAGCTCCTCGCGGACTTCTGGCGCGACGCCGATGGCGACGGCTGGGGCGGCCCCTACACCGCCCTGCCCGCCTGCGAAGCCCCCGAGGGCTACGCCGCTCAACCGGGCGACTGCGATGACGGGGATCCCAGCACCCACCCCGGGGCCGAGGAGGTCTGCGACGGCGTGGACCACGACTGCGACGGGGTGGCCGACGACGGCTTCGTGACCACCTGGTACCTGGACGCCGACGGCGATGGCTACGGCGATCCCGCCACCTTCGAGGAAGGCTGCGACCAACCCTCCGGCTACGTCGCCGCGGGCGGCGACTGCGACGACACCGACCCGGCCGTGAACCCCGGCGCCGAGGAGGTCTGCGACGGGGACGACGACGACTGCGACGGCCGCCCCGATCAGGGGGAGTACGGCACCTGGTACAGCGACGACGACGGCGACGGCTGGGGCCATCCCGCCGAGCACGCCTGGACCTGCGCGCCCGCGGAGGGCTGGGTGCCCCGGGGCGGCGACTGCGATCCGGGCGACCCCACCGAGCACCCCGAGGCGCCCGAGGTCTGCGATCTGATCGACCAGGACTGCGATGGCCTCGTGGACGAGGACTTCGACCGGGACGGCGACGGCTACATCTCCGCCGCCTGCGCCTACATCGCCGCCGAGGACGCCGACTGTGACGACGACGACGCCAGCATCCACCCCGTGGCCCCGGAGCTCTGCGAGGACGGCATCGACCAGGACTGCGACGGGGGCGACACCGTCTGCGGCTTCTCGGGAGACTACGATCTCAACGCGGCCGGCGCGAAGCTGCACGGCATCGCCGCATCGGATGACGTGGGCCGGCTGATGGAGACCGGCGACGTGGACGGCGACGGCCGCGACGAGGTGCTGATCGCCACCCTGTACGCATCCTACGGCGGTGCCTGGCTGGTGCCGAGCACCACCGCGGGCACCGCGTCGCTGGACACCGTCGCCTTCCACCTCGTCAGCTCCTCGGAGGCCTACGGCGCCGGCCGCTCCATCGGGATGGGCGACACCGACGGCGACGGCCTGGACGACCTCATGATCGGCTGCCCCTGGGCCAACGACCCGGGCGCCCGGGTGCTGCTCTCCCCCCTCGTGGGCGACGTGGACCTCGTGGACGCCGACTTCACGCTCCTGGGCGCCGGCGGCACCTACACCGGCCACGGCTCCGACCTCGGGGACGTGGACGGCGATGGCCTCGCGGACGCCCTGATCGGTGCCTACAACACCTACAACGGCGCCGGCGCGGTCTATGTCTCCTACGCCCCGCTGGACCCGCTCGTGAACCTGGAGCGCGACGCCGACGCCACCCTCGTGGGGGACATCCCCTCCTCGTACACCGGCCGCGTGGTCCGCGGCGGGCAGGATCTGGACGGCGACGGGATCGGTGACATCCTGGCGCCCGCGCCCTACGCCAGCATCGGGGCGCCCACCGCCGGGGTGGTCTACGTGGTCTACGGGCCCGTGTACGGCACCGTCAGCCTGGCGGACGCGGACGGCACCCTGGTGGGCGAGACCCCCAACGCCTACACCGGCGCCACCCTGGCCATGGGTGACTGCGACGGAGACGGGCTCTCCGACGTGGTGGTGGGTGCCTACGGCGTGACCACCCCCGCCCCCGGAGCCGGGGCCGCCTACGTCGTGCTCGGCCCGGCCGCAGGCACCCTGGCCCTGGCCTCCGCGGACCTGATCGTGCGCGGCTCGGTCAGCCAGGAGCTCGTGGGCAGCGGTGTCGCCGCCTACGACGTGGACGGCGACGGCGCCGGAGAGCTGCTGGTGGGCGCCGCCGGGGACGACACCGCGGCCTCCAACGCCGGCGCCGCCTTCCTCTTCTTCGGCCCCCGCAGCGGGACCCTGGCCGACACCGACGCGGACGCCACCTTCCTCGGCGAGGGCGCGGGCGACATGGCGGGCCAGGGCACCTCCATGGGCGATCTGGACGGCGACGGCTGGGGCGAGGTGCTGGTGGGCGCCACAGGCGATGCCACGGGCGGGCGCAACTCGGGCGCGGTGTTCGTGGAGTTTCCGGGGTAGGGGGGTCAACCCATGCCCCCCACCATCCCCTGCCCCCGCTGCGCCCGGCCGAACGGGCCCCATCGGGCCGCCTGCATGTACTGCGGCGAGGCCCTGCCGGAGCCGGCGGTGGCACCCCCGCCTGCGCCCAAGGTCGCGCCCTCGCCCGAGCTGGACAAGGCGGTCGAGCGCGCCCTGCGGCACGGGGACATGCGGCAGTTGCGCAAGGTGCTCGCGGAGGCGGCCCCGGCCCCCGCAGAACCCGAGGCCGCCGAAGATCCGCCCGAGGAGCCCACCGACCCGGCCATGGCCGAGGAGCGGCCCCCTCCGGAGGAACCCACCCCGCCCACCTCCGAGGCCCTGTACGCCGACCTGCAGACCGCCGTGGCCCGGGCCGCCCGCTGGGACGACGACCCCAGCGCCGCCGCCGAGGCCCTGCGCGCCGCCCGCGCACCCCTCGAAGCCCTGCTCGCCCACCTGGAGGCCTGGGAAGCGCCGGCTTTGGTCCTGCCCCCCTTCCGCCAGCCCTGGGCCCTGCTCGTGGCGCCACCCGCGGACGACGGGTTGCTGCCGGCCCTGGCCGAGGCCCTCGAGATCGACCTGGCCACCGCCCGCCAGGTGGGCCTGGCCCGGCACCCCCGGGTGGCGCTGCGCGGGGGCGACCGCGAAGATCTCGAGCGCCGCGCGGCGCGCTTCCGGGACGCGCTGGGGCTGCCCGCCGTGGTGCTGGACGAGCCCACCCTGCGCGCCCAGCCCCCGGCCCGCCTGCTGCTGGCGCTGAGCTTCGAGGGCCCGTGGCGCTCCGCCTGGAGCCCCACCTGGGAGCCCGAGAGCGGCGCCCTCACGGCGCTCGAGGTCCGCGCCGCCCCGCCGCCGGCCGTCCGCTTGATCGTGGTCGGCGAGCTGGTCTTCACCCACTTCCGGGAGGTCCATGGGCGCCGGAAAGACGACGTGCGCCTCGCCCGCCACGGGGATCGGCGCCTCGCCGTGCTCGATCTGCACCACGACGGCGGGGTGCTGCGGGTGGTGGAGGGGGTGAGCCGGATCGAAGGCTTCCGCGGGCTCGACCCGAGCCGCAGCGCCCTGGCCTTCCGCGGGCTGCCCGAGGCCCTCGCCGCCCGCTTCCCGGGTGTGCCCATCCTGGAGCGCGCCATCTGCCGGCCCCTGGGGACCCCGGCCGCCGGCGAGGATGGCCGCCTGGAGGCCTCGGGCTGGCCCGCCTGGGAGGAGCACAGCCGGGCCTGCCGGGTGCTCTTTGGAGTGGGGCGGGAGGCACGAGCCTGAAGGAACCCACGAGCGGCCCCGCAGCGTTGCGCGGCGCAGGCCAGGGGGCGCGCCGCGTGGGCCACACCAGAAGCGCCTGCTTCCTTGACGCCTGCCGGGCCTCGTCCCAGGACGGTCCCTCGCCGTCCCGAAGCGGAGGTATACCCCCGGATCCGCACCACGAGAGCGACCTATGTCCCGAATTGCGCTACAGATCCGGGCCCGCACCCCTGACAACTGCGCGAAAATCGGCCTTCGCCGGTAGGCCGATCGCGGCGGATGCGCGATCTGTAGCGTATTCGGGGGCATACCCCCGAAGGATGTAGCGTATTCGGGGACATACCTCCGACGGTGGGCACGGGTGGTCCCGGGGCACATCGCAGACGTTCAGAACAGCGGATCCGCCGGCTCCATCATCGCGCCGGCGAGCACCCCGGAGAGCAGCCCTACCAGGCCGATGGCGATGGCCAGGAGGGCCACCAGGCGCGCGCTGCCCAGACCGTGGGCGCACAGGGCCTCGCGCACGCCGGGGGGATGGCCCGCGGTCTCCCGCAGGGAGGCGATGGCGCCAGCCGGACCCGCCAGGCCCAGCACGATGGGGACGACGGTGCAGACGCCGTAGACCTGCACGGGCAGGACCGGCACGACGTGGGGCACGACGCTCAACAGGGCGCCACCGCCGCCCATGAGGAGGGCGAGGTTGGCCATCCGGCGCGCCCGCGCCGCGACGATGCCCGCCACCATCCTGTCGTCCGCGTCCATGCCGCTCTCCTGTGGAAGGCGGGGAGACGTTATCACGCTGGACAGCGGCGATCCGACGGCCGTATCCCCCCGGAGCGAGGAACCCCATGTCCATGAGCCAGCCCCCCAGGGATGCCCACATCGCCGCCTGCGGCCTGTTCTGCACCAACTGCGGCAAGTTCGAGAAGGGCCGCTGTCCCGGCTGCCAGATCCAGCCGGGCTTCTCACGCTGCGCGGTGCGCGCCTGCTGCGTCGAGCAGGGCATCCTGAACTGCGGCGCGTGCCCACAGTTCGCGGCCCGCGACTACAAGGAGTGCAAGAAGCTGTTCAATTTCATCGCCCGGCTCATCTCCACCTTCACGGGCAGCGATCGGCTCGGGGCGCTCGTCATGCTGCGGGACCGGGGGACGGAGGCCTTCGTGGCCGACCGCCGATCCTCCGGCAAGATGTAGCCCCTGGACGGCGACCCGTGATCGACGCCTGCCTCGCCCACCACCTGGCGATCGCCGGTCCCCGGGGGGTCCGGGACCGCACGCTGGCGCTGTTTCGCGCCGCGCTGGCCGCCCTCGGCCTGCCGGGCTCCTGCCGACGCGCGCTCGGCGACGATCCCCGCGCGCTGCTGGCGCTGGCCGCCGATCTCGGGTTCACCGGGGTCGCCCTGTGCGGCGCCCTGGCCGAGGCCGCACCCGCGGCGCCCCTGGTGGCCGCGGTCGCGCACGAGGGCCAGGTTCCGGCGGCCTTCGCGCGCCTGACCGGGTACGCGCCCCCTCCCGGCGTCTCCCCCCTGCCGCCCGTCGCCCCACCACCGCGCCGCGTGGCCCTCTCGGGCTTCGCGGGCAGCGGCAAGTCCACGGTGGGGCGCCTCCTGGCCGAGCGGCTGGGCTGGGCCTTCGTGGACACCGACACGCTCATCACGGCCGAGACCGGCCGCACCCCGGCCCACCACATCCGAGCCCGGGGGGAGGCGGCCTTCCGTGCCCTGGAGCGCGAGGTCCTGGGCCAGGCCCTCGAGGCCGAGCGCGCGATCCTGGCCCTGGGAGGCGGCGCCGTCACCCAGGCCCCCAACCGCGCCGCGCTGGCCGGCGCGGCCACGGTGGTCACCCTCTGGTGCCCCCTGGAGGTCTGCCTGGCGCGGGTGGACGCCGCCAGCCGCCCCCTGCTGGCCACCGGGGCCGAGGCCCTGTTCGCCGCGCGCCGCGCGCTGTACCGCGACAGCTCGGACCTGCTGGTGTCCGGCCGCCCCCCGCCGGCGCACACTGCAGCCCTGCTGGCCGCGGAGATCTCCGGGTGGTGGGAGGAAGGCCCATGATCGCCGTGGTCCACCCCGGCGGGGTCCGCGGCGCGATGGTGGCGCCACCCTCCAAGAGCCACGCCATCCGCCTGCTGCTGGCCGCGGCCCTGGCGCGGGGCGAGAGCCGCCTCTCCGGCGTCGGGGCCAGCGACGATGTGCGCGCCGCGCGTGGGCTGGTCCACGCGCTGGGGGCGAGCGTGCACGGCGAGGGCGACGACCTGGTGGTCCGGGGCGATCCCGACCGCCGCCCACGCGGCGGCGTGGTCACCTGCGGTGAGTCCGGCCTGCTGCTGCGGGCGGCCGGGCCGCTGCTGGCCACGGGCCAGGGGCGCTGGCGGATCGAGGCCGAGGGTTCGCTCAGGGCGCGCACCGTCCCCGGCCTGGAGGCCGCGCTTCAGACCCTGGGCGGCCGCGCCTCCACCCACGGCGGGCATCCACCCCTCGAGGTGGAGGGTCCCCTCTCCGGCGGCCTGCTGGACTTTGACGCCGGGGAGAGCTCCCAGGTGCTCACGGGCCTGCTGCTGGCCGCGCCGCTGATCCCGGGGGGGCTCACGCTCCGCCTGACCGGCCTGGCGAGCCGCCCCTGGGTCGAGCTGACCCTCGCCGTCATCGCCGCCCGCGGCGTGACGGCAGAGGCCGACCTCGACGCCGGGCGCATCCACGTCCCGGGCGGACAGGCGCTCCTCCCCGGCCCCGCCCGGGTGCAGGGAGACTGGTCGGGGGCGGCCTTCCTGCTGGTGGCGGGGGCCCTCTGCGGCGACGTCTTGGTCCATGGGCTGGATCCGGACAGCCGGCAAGCCGACCGGGCGCTGCTGCCGATCCTGGCCTCGGCCGGCGCCGCGCTCCAGATCCGGGGCCGCACCGTGCGAGCCATGGCCGCCCCGCTGCGCGCTTTCTTCGCGGATGTCCGCGACTGCCCGGACCTCGCCCCCCCGCTGGCCGCCCTGGCCACCGGCTGCCAGGGCACGAGCCGCCTTCAAGGCGTCGGGCGCCTACGCGGCAAGGAGTCGGACCGCGCCGCGGCCCTGGTGGCCGAACTCTCGCGCCTCGGCATCGCCGCGGGTGTGGAGGGGGACGAGCTCCAGATCACGGGGGGCCAGCCACGAGGCGGCCTCGCGGACGCCCACGCCGACCACCGCATCGCCATGGCCCTGGCCGTCCTCGCCCTGCGCGCCGCCGGCCCGGTCACCATCCAGGGCGCCGGGAGCGTGGCAAAATCCTTCCCTGCCTTCTTCGAGGAGCTCACCGGGCTCCAGCGAGGGTGCGCGTGAACACCACCGGACGCCTCTTCTCGGTCACCCTGCTCGGCACCTCCCGCGGCCCCGGCGTGGCCTCCGTGGTGGCGGGCTGCCCCGCCGGCCTGCCCCTCTGCGAGGAGGACTTCGGGCCCGACCTCGCGCGGCGGCGCGGTGGCCAGCCCGGCACCACGGCGCGGGCCGAACCCGACTCACCCCGGCTGCTGGCGGGGGTTTTCGAGGGGCGCACCACGGGCCAACCCCTGGTCATCGCCTTCGAGAACACCGACCCGGGCCCGGACGGCCCCGACCACCGCCTCCTGCCACGACCGGGGCACGCGGACCTGGCCGCGACCCTCAAGTACGGCGGCTTCCACGACCCGCGCGGCGGCGGCGCCTTCTCGGGGCGCCTCACCGCGGGGCTGGTGGCGGCGGGGGTGATCGCCAAGCGCCTGCTGCCCGGGCTCCTTTTCTCGGCCCGCGTGCTGGAGGTGGGCGGGCGGGCCGACGTGGACGCGGCCCTGGCCGAAGCCCTGGCCGCGGGCGACTCCCTGGGTGGCTGGCTGGAGTGCCGCGTGGCGGGCGTCCCCGCCGGCTGGGGCGAGCCCCTGCTCGATCCGCTCGACGGCCGCCTGGCCCAGGTGGCATTCTCAATTCCTGGCATTCGCGCCTTCGAGATCGGCGACGGGCGGGCCATCGCCGCCCTGCGCGGCAGCGAGACCAACGACCCCATCCTGGCGGCGGACGGGCGGGCGGCCTCCAACCGGGCCGGGGGCGTGTCCGGGGGGATCTCCAACGGCAACCCCCTCGTCTTCCGGGTGGCGGCGCGCCCCACGCCCAGCGTCCCCCTGGCGCAGCGCACTGTGCGTCTCCCCGGGGGCGAGCCCGCCACCGTCAGCACCGCCGGCCGCCACGACGCCTGCTTCGCCCTGCGCCTGCCCGTGGTGCTGGAGGCCGCCGCGGCCGTGGTGTTGGCCGACTTCGCCCGCCTGGCCGGGGCCCTGGGGCCGGTGTGGGCGGGCTGATCCGCCGCTCCCGATCCCCGCGCGGCGCCGCGCCGGGCTAGGTTCCTGGAACAGGCTCCCGCCCCCGCGGGTCGGCCTGAACGGGAGCCACCATGGAAGGCCTCATCCTGCTGCTCGTCCTGGTCGGCCTGCTCTTCCTGGCGGTAGGCCCGGTGGCGCTGGTGCTCGCCCTGGTGGCCTTCGCGCGGGCCTCGGACCTCAGCCGCCGGGTGCAGCAGCTCCAGGCCTCCCTGGAGGCCGCCCGCTGGGATGGGAGCCTGTCATCCCGGCCGACACGGGCTCCCGCGGCTCCTGAACGGAGGAGCGAGCCCGAGCCCGAGCCCGAGCCCGAGCCCGAGCCCGAGCCCGAGCCCGAGCCCGAGCCCGAAGTCGTTCCCGTACCCGTACCCGTTCCCGTACCCGTACCCGTACCCGTTCCCGTACCCGTTCCCGTACCCGTTCCCGCCCCCGAACGCCCCGCCCCGGCCCCGCCCCGCCCGCCCGCCAGGCCCATCTCCCTGGTGGCCCTCGCGGTCTGGGTCATCTCGGCCCTCGGCGGCTTCATGCTGCTGGTGGCCGGCTTCTTCTTCTTCAAGTTCGCCATCGACAAGGGCTGGCTCGGCCCGGAGGTGCGCTTCGCGGGAGGCGTGGGCTTCGGCCTGCTCTGCTCCATCGCCGCCGAAGGCCTGTGGTCCAGGCGCTACCGCTGGCCCGCCGCGGCCCTGGGGGGCGCCGGGATCGGCATCCTCTACGCCGCCCTGTACGCAGGCCACGCCTGGTACGACCTGCTGGGCATCACCCCCACCTTCGCGCTGATGGCCCTGGTCACGGCCTGGGGCGTGGTGCAGGCCGTGCGGCGCGACTCCCAGTTCGTGGCGATCCTGGGCCTCTTTGGCGGCTACCTCACGCCGATCCTGCTCTCCACGGGCGAGAACAAGGCCGTCGCGCTGTTCACCTACATCGGCCTGCTGCAGGCGGGCCTGCTCATCGTGGCGGTGCGCCGCTCCTGGTGGAGCCTGGCGGCCCTGACCGGCCCGGCCACGGCCGCGGTGCTGCTGGGCTGGGGGCTGAAGTTCATCGCTCCGGACCAGGCCCCCACCGCCTTCGCCGCCGCCACCGTGCTCGGCGGGATGCTGGCCGTGGTGGCCTGGCGCCGGGCCAGCCCCTGGGGCGTCGCGGTGGCCGCGGCCCTGGGCGTGCCGCTCGTGCACCTGGCCGCGGTGCCCTACCTGCCCCCGCTGGAGGTGGAGGGTGCCCTGCCCACCATCGCCGTGGCCCACCCCTGGCTGGCGGCGGTCTTCCTGGTGCTGAGCGCGGCCGCGCTGCAGGGCGTGACCAGCCGCCGCGGCTGGCCCCTGCTGGGCCCGCTCGCCGCCTTCGCGCTGCTGCCCGGCCTGATGGTCTTCGGCCTGGGCTGGGTCCACGGCGTACAGCCCGTGCCCGGATGGGGCGCCTTCGGTCCGCTGTCCGAGGGCCTGGCCCGCGCCTACGGCATGGAGGTCCTGCCCGCGGCCCTGCTGCCGCTCGGGCTGATCGGTCCGGCGCTCATCGCGGCCCTGCTGGCCTGGCGCATCCCCGCCCCACCGCCACCAGAGGCCGAAGGCCGGCGGGATCTCGCGATCCCGGGCCTGCTGCCCGCCCACGGCGCCCTGGGGCTGCTGCTGGCGGGCGGGGTGGCCGCGCTGGGCTGCTTCGCGAGCCCGCTGGACCTCGGCTCGCTCCTGGCCGTGAGCCTGGGGTTCGGCCTGCTCGGCTGGCTGCTGGCGGGCTCGGCCGGGCCGCGCTGGGTCCCGCTGGCCGCCCTCGGCGTGCTGGCCCTGGCCCTGCTGGTGGCCACCGGCGCCGAGCAGGAGGGCCTGCTGGCCGTGGGCACCGCCGTGGTGGTCCTGTTCCTGGTCGCCCCCTTCGTGATCGAGGCCCTGCCCGCCTCCCGCCAGCTCACACAGAGCCCCCTGCCCTGGCTGGCCTCCGCCCTGGCCGGGCCGGCCCTGTTCATCCCCATGCACCAGGGCTGGGAGGAGTCCCTCGGCACCGGCGCCATCGGCCTCTTGCCCCTCGCGCTGGGGGCGGGCACCCTGGTGGTGGCCGTGGTCCTCAGGGAGCGCCTGGCGCGCCTGCCCGCCAGCACGCTCGCGGTCTACGTGGGCGTGGCCCTGCTCTTCGCCTGCCTGGCGGTGCCCGTGCAGCTCGAGAACGAGTGGCTCACCGTGGGCTGGGCCCTGGAGGGCGCGGCCATGGCCTGGATGGCCAGCCGCGTACGCCACCCCGGCGTGCGGCTGCTCTCGCTCACGCTCCTGGCCGCGGTCACGGGCCGCCTGGTGCTGAACCTGGACGTGCTCACCTACCACCCGGCGGCTGAGCCGAGCCTGATCAACTGGACCCTGTACGGCTACGGCATCCCCGTGCTGGCGCTGCTGGCCAGCGCCATCTGGCTCGGCCCCCGCGAGGACGACCCGCCCCGCTGGGCCTGGCTGCAGTACGGCCGCCCCGCCGTGATCCTCATGGCCGTGGCCGTGGCCTTCATGCTGATCAACCTGGAGGTCTCCTCGGCCTTCCCCGAGGAGGGCAGGCTCACCCTCTGGAGCCACTCCCTGCAGGCCTCCATGACCCGCTCCATCTGCTGGGCCGGCTTCGGGCTGCTCCTGCTCTTGATCGGGCAGAGCCACGGGCTGCGCTATCTCAGGCCCGTGGCCCTGCTGTTCCTGCTGCTGGCGGCGCTCAAGGTCTTCCTGCTCGACCTCTGGCAGCTCTCGGGGCTGGTGCGCATCGGCAGCCTGTTCGGCGTGGCCATCACCCTGATCCTCGCGGCCCTGGCGTTTCAGCGCCTGGTCTTGCGCGACGCCAGGAAGGACGACGAGGAGGCTCCATGATCCCGCTGCTGCTGCTGGTCGCCGCCCACGGGGCCACCGACCCCGCCGCCTACCCCCTGCAGGCCGAGCTCGACCTGCCCGCCGCCGACATCCTGCGGCTCGACCTGCCGGTGGACTGGGTGGCGCGCTGCCCCGACGGCGGCACCTACCTGCTGCTCGACGCTGCTGGGCGCGCCCTGCCCTTCGCCGCCCGCGACAGCGACAGCCGCGCCGCGCCGCGCAGGGCGACCCTGCGCTGGGAGCCCATCCCCACCGGCGATGCCTGGGGTTGGCGGGTGGAGGCGCCCCCCGGCGGCGAAGAGGCCGACGCCTTGCGCCTGGCCAACCTGCCGCGCGGGGGGGTCGGGGTGGTGGAGGTGGCCGCCTGGGGCTCCGACGCCTTCGCCCGCCAGGTGGTCTGGAACCTGCCCGACACCGGGGCGGGCGTGCAGGACGAGGTGCCCCTGGACGCCGCGCGCGCCCACGGCCCCTGGCGCGTGCGCCTGCGCTGGGCCGAGGGCCTCCCCTGGCCGCGGCTCGGCCGGGACTACGGGTTCCAGGCCCTGCTCTCCGAGCCCTGGGGCGTGGACACGGTCCCCCTCGAGGTGGCGCTGGGCCCCGCGGTCCCTTCGGGCGAGACCCGCAGCGACCGTCAGCTGCGCCTGCCCCGCGCCGGCCTGCCCCTGCGCGGCCTCACGCTCGGCATCTCCGACCCCCTCTTCTCCCGCCAGGCGCTGTTGCTGGGCGCCGAGGGCCCCGAGGCCGACATCTCGCTGGGCTCCGGCCTGCTGGAGCGCGAGCGCTACGGCAGCCTGCCCGTGGATCTGACCCGCCTCGCGCTGTCCACCCGCTCCCCGGCGGAGTCGATCCTGCGGGTGGAGGACGGCCGCTCCGAGCCCCTGATCATCGACAGCGCCACCGTGGATCTGCGTGGCCTGGCCCTGCTGGTGCCGGGTGTGGAGGCCGGCGGCTACCGCCTGCTGGGCTGCGGCCCCGAGGCCCCGGCCTACGACCTCGAGCGCCTGGAAGAGCGCCTGGCGGTGGTCGCGCCGGTGCGGGCCGCGGCCACCGCGCCCGTGGCCAACCCCGTGTGGGAGGCCGCCAGCGTCGGCGCCGGCCTGTTGGCCGCCGGGCCCGCCCTGGAGGCGGACGGCTTCCGCTGGGCCCGGCCCGTGACGGGGGGCCCGGGCCTGGTGCGCGTGCCGCTGGACGAGGCCGTGCTGGCCGCCACCCGCAGCGGCCTGCCCGACCTGCGCTTCGTGGACGCCGCCGGCCACCAGCTCCCCTTCCTGCTGCGTGAGGAGGCCACCGGCCGCGTGCTCACCGGGCTTGGCGCCGGGCGCGAGGAGCGGGGGGCCGAGAGCCGGCTGCAATTGTCCATGCCCGCCGGCGATCTCCCGATCCGCGCGCTGGTGCTCACCAGCGACCGCGACCACTTCGTGCGCGATCTGCGCTTGCTGCAGGGCCCGCGGGAGGGCGCGCGCCCCATCCTGGAGACCCGCTGGATTGGCGCCGAGGAGGGGCAGAGCCGCCTGGTGGCTCGCTCGACGCTCGCTTGCCCGCCGATCCGGTCATCGCGCTGGACAACGGCGACAACCCGCCCCTGCCCATCGGTGATGTCTCCGTCGTGCTGCCCACGGTCCAGGCCTGGCTGGCCCTGCCCCCCGAAGGCGGGGTGCGGATGCTGTACGGCCACCCCACCATCGCGGCCCCCAGCTACGACGTGGAGCGCTTGCGGCGCCGGGTCCTGACCCAGCCCGTGGCGGCCGCGAGCCTGGGCCCGGCCGAGGAGCTGAAACCGCCGCCGAGGGACCACGGCAAGGGCCTGGTGCTGGCCACCGTGGCGGGGCTGGCGCTCTTGATGCTGGGGCTGATCGCGCGGCTGCTCAGGAGTCAGGAGGGTGCCGAGCGCTGACGCGGGGCGCGGGGCCCGTGCGCGACAGAGCGGCCCGAGATGCGCCATCTCGGGGCGGAGAGTCGCCGGCCGGGGCCCGTGCGCGACAGAGCGGCCCGAGATGCGCCATCTCGGGGCGGAGAGTCGCCGATCGGGGCTCTGGCGCGACAGAGCGGCCCGAGATGCGCCATCTCGGGGCGGAGAGTCGCCGGCCGGGGCCCGTGCGCGACAGAGCGGCC
>JBDRKM010000109.1:0-3869 GCA_043814015.1 Pseudomonadota bacterium | reverse complement strand
ACGCCTTCAAGATCGAGCCCCGCGACGCGCCCGACCTCGTGGAGTAGCGGCGACCGTCCACCGTTAGGCCACGGCCCCCACCAGGCCCTCGCCCCTTTTTTTGGTGTGCGGGGGGGTCCGCCCCCCCCGCCGCCCCGCAGGCGGCGCCGAGGGGGGGGAGGGCGCGTGGCGCGCCCGCTCCGGGGGGGAAGCACCCGTCGGCGGGGGGCGGAGCCCCCCGCATACCAAAAAAAGGGGCGAGGTCCTCGTTGAGGCCGCGGCCGAAACGTGGACCGTAGCCGGGGGAGCGCGGGCGCATTGGAGATTACGGGGTCGCCGGAGGTATCAGGTATCAGGTCTCAGCGGTCAAGCGCCCACCGAGGATTCTCGGCAGTCACCGGGGCTCTTGGCGCGTGGTAACGGCGCAGGGCGCCGGGAGCTTTCGGTGGAACGCGTCGAGCATCTTCTTGACCTCCACGACCAGGGCGTTCAACTCGGCGTGGACTTCTGACTCCAGGTATCCGAGATCCACCGCGAGGAGGAGGAGATATTCAGCCTCTGAGGCAGAACCTGCTGCGATCGACAAGAACCGCGCGAAGTCTCTGTCCCTGGAACGGCCGCATCCCTCGGCGATAGATCCCTGAAATCGCGCATCGTTCCTCCATCGTTGCTGATACCTGATACCTGATACATGATACCTGGCCCCTCACTCTGGGTCTACACCGAGATCTCCGATGCGCCCCCGCCCCGGCGCCCGCAAAGAAGTACCCGCCGCGCCCCGGGCCACCCCTGGCCGGAAGCGCGGCGGGTGAGAAACAGACGGATCAGTAGGCGTTCTCCTCGAAGATGTCGGCCATGGCGTGGACCTCCCACTGGTCGTCCTGGCGCGCCGAGCCGCGGGCGAGCCGGACGCGGGCCTCGGCCTGCAGGCCCAGGCGGCGCCCCATGGTGGCCAGGGCCTGGGCGGCGGCCCGGTGCACGTCCTCGTCGGGGTCGCCGAGCATGAGCTCCACCAGGGCCATGTCATCGCCGAAGGCGCCCATGGCCCCGACGGCCTCGGCGCGCAGCTCGTCGTTCTCGCCCTGGATGGCCAGCCAGGAGGCGACCGCCTGGTGCTCGGCCGGATCCCCCGTGCCGCGTCCCCAGCGGGCCCGGATCACGCGCCAGGCCTTGAAGCGCACCTCCTCGTTGGGGTCGTTCTGCATGACCCAGGCGATCAGCGCGGTGGCCCCGGGCAGCGGCTCGTACCGCTCCTCGAGGGCCTCCTTCTTGGCGTGTTCCCGTCCCTCCAACAGGTCCTCGGGGACGGCGTTGGGATCGAAGGGGGGCAGGCCAGGCAGGGCGGCGAGCGTGGGGGGCCCGTCGTCCCGAGCTGCCGGGGCGGGGGCCGCGGCCAGCGCCGGGACCTGCGTCGGGCCCGCCTCCGCCACGGTGGCGGCCACGGGGGTCCCGAGGGCCCGCAGCAGGCGCGCCACCTGCGGTGAGCTCGGGCCCGCCGCCCCGCTGGCCAGCAGCGCCCGCACGCCGTCCTCGCCGATTTCCTCGAGGCAGCCGGCCACCCGCGCCGAGTCGGGCGCGAGGGTGAGCACCACCGGGGAGAAGTCCTCCCAGGCCACCTGCCGACCCGAGGCCAGCCGCAGCGAAAGCGCCGGGGGAGGGCCCGCCTGGAGGGCGTGCACCGTGTCCGTGACGGCCTGCACGGTGGAAGTGACCGACTGGACGGTGGAGGCGACGGACTGGGCGGTGGCGGCGACCTGCTGGGCCGTGGAGACCGCGCGGCTCGCCGTGGAGGCGGCCTGGGTGATCTGGCCCCCGCCGGGGATGAGGTGGCTCGCCAACCGTTGACCCGCCTGCCTCCCGAAGCTGGTGGCGGCGCTCTGGAGGGCCGCTTTGCCTGCCTCCGCGGCGGCGTCCGCGGCCACCTCGCCGAAGCTGGGCCGCGCGGGGGCCGGGGCGGCGGCGAAGCCCACGGGGCCAGGGCTGTCCTGGACGGTGCACAGGGCCAGCTCCAGCCAGGCGCGATCCGAGGCGCTAAGATCGTCCAGGCCGCCGGCGGCGTGGGCGCCGGAGGGGGCGGTGACGCAGGCGAGCGCGCCGCCGAGGACCAGCAGCCGGACCAGGGGGTTCGCGGGGGAGACGGCAGAGGAAGGGCTGGAGATGGAGTGGACGGACACGGGGTGCTCCTGGGGGTGGGGCGACGGGTGGGCCGCCGTGCAGAGGGAGCAACGACGGGCCCGGTCGGGCTCACAGCGGCCCTCGGGATCGGCCACCGACCCCAGCGACAGCGTCGAGATCGACCCGCAGCGGGTGGATCCGGCCGCAACCCAAGGTGATCGCGCCAGCCCGCGCTGTTTTCTTGCTGACCCGAATCGTGGCGCCGCGGGCCTCGGGCCCTCTGGACGCGACACCGCGGGGGGGAGATGAATCATCTCGGGCCACCTGTGTCGCCTCAGGCCCTCTGGACGCGACACCGCGGGGGGGGATGAATCATCTCGGGCCACCTGTGTCGCCGCCGGGCCTGGCTGGTTCCGCTGCGGCGCTACTATCTGGGACAGGAGGGTTTTCTTGCCGTGCGGTGAGCTCGCCGCCCCCCACCGGCTGCCCTGGGAGGCGGGGAGCCCCCCGCGGGCACGGCTGGCGCCTGGGGGGAACTACGAGGTCCCCCGTGCCCCACAGGCGCTCGCCTTCAGCGCTGTGAGCGCTGGGGGCGATGGCGTTTCCCCCAGCGAGCCCGCCGTAGAACGCTCCGGCCGGCTCGCCGCCTCACCGGCGGAGGACGAAGGCCCCCGTCCGGGCCCCACCGTCCACCTGCGCCAACGCGCTCACACTCGAAAGGAGAACGAAGATGCACCGCACCATCACCTGCCTGGTGCTGACCCTGCCTGCCATGGCCTGCTTCACCCAACAGGGTGACTGCCCCGACGGGTTCCTGCGCGACAACAACGGGAACTGCATCGAGGTCGGCGAAGGGGACGCGGACGTCGATGCCGACAGCGATGCCGACGCCGACGCCGACGCCGACGCTGACGCCGACGCCGACGCCGACGGGGACGCCGACGCCGATTCCGATGCCGACACCGACTACGAGATGGAGGCCGAGTTCGAGTGCTCGGGCTGCGTCGGCTCCGTGGACTCCGGACAGTCGTCGTCCTGGTCGGTCTACCTCATCAACCGGGGCAACGCCGACCTGGACAACCCGGAGTTCTGGGTCTGGCTCATCCCCGAGACCTACTACGACACGGTCTGCAACGACAGCAGCCTGTCCGGCGTCCAGGGGTACAACGTCCTGCACCACGAGCTCTCGGGATCGAGCTGCGATCCCATCGAGCCCGGCGAGTACTGCACCTCACGCCACACCATCTCCCTCCCGAACGCGCAGCCCGGTGACTACTTCTGGGCCGTGCTCGCTGGGCACGACGACTTCGGCCGAGAGGGCGACACCTCCGACAATCTGGTGTGTGGCAGCCGCACGGTCGAGTACTGACCCCCCAACACCCGCCCGTCGCACCCGCGCGGCCCCACCGGTGGGGCCGCGCGCCGCGGCCGAAGCGCGCCACCGTACGACATGGGCGTGGGCACGGGCGGCAGGGCCCTGCTCTGGACCACGTCCGCGGCCTCCAGGGTCAGGCTGAACTCCAGATCGCAGGCCGGCTCGTCCCACTCCGGGCAGATCGAGCGTATCGGCGCTTCTTCGTAGTCCGCGCGCGGCGTGAGGCAGGCCTCGCCCTGGACCAGGAGGTCCAGGCCGATCTCCGCCCAGCTGTTGCCTCCCAGCGCCGCGGAGGCGTCATCCAGGAAGAGCCCAACCCCCGCGTTGCCCGAGATCGCGTTGCCCTCGAGGAGCCCGGCCGAGCCGGCCAGGGCCGCCACCCCGGCGGCGTAGACGCCGT
>JBDRKM010000108.1:0-29595 GCA_043814015.1 Pseudomonadota bacterium | reverse complement strand
GCGACCAAGCGCCCCGCGCCGCCCATCAGGCGGCGAAGATGGGGGGGAGGGCGCGTGTCGCGCCCGATCAGGGGGGGAAGAATCTGTCTTCCCCCCCCAAAAAAAGGGGCGAGGTCCTCGTTGAGGCCGTGGCCGAAACGTGGACCGTAGCCGGCGGGGACATCCGCGCGGAGCGCGGATGCGGGAGATGGGAATCGAAGGGCGAGCCCGGCGCGAGCCCGCGGTGGGGGGACGCGCCCAGGTGACGCACGCCGCGAGCGGGTGCTACCCTCTCCCCCGGAAGTCGCGTCCGGGAGTCACCATGGCGTTCGCCCTCTTGTTCGCCCTCGCCTGCGCACCCGAATCCAGCGAGCGGGTCCCCATCGAGTACGGCGCCCGCGTCGAGGAGCCGGCCGCGGAGCCCTGGATCGAGGACGCCCGGGTCTACTGCGATCAGGGCTGGTGGAGGATGCACGTCAACGTCGTGGGCATCGCGCCCTCGGCCGAGTGGGTCATCGACCTCGTGGGGCCCGGCGAGCCCCACCGCATGGTGGCCGACGGCTGGTCGGCCGAGACGCGCCACCAGGAGTGGACCAACGAGAGCCCCTGCACCGAGGACAAGGTGTTCCAGGTGGAGTCAGCCATCCCCTGCGATGTCGGGATGAACCACCTGATATGGCTCCAGGGCGAGGCGAGCCGGGTGGCTGACTGCGCCGTGCTCGGCCCGGAGGCCGAGGGGATCGCCCCGGGCATCCTCCCGGACACCACCTGCGCCGCCCTGACCTACGACGACTCCTGGAGCATCGACGGGTGACGCAGGATCCTCATGGAGCGGAGGTCACCTCCGCCCGACCTCGGCCGGCGCGAGCCGCGCGCACACGCGATCCCGGCCCGCCTCCTTGGCGTCGTACACGGCGTCATCCACCTGGCGCAGCAGGCTCCCCCGCGTCGTCGGTGGCCGACCTCGCCAGCACCGTCACCCCGAAGGAGGCGGTCACCCGGACCGCGTGTCCCTCTGCGGCCACGGGGCTGGCGGCGATGGCCTGCCGCAGGCGCTCAGCGGTCAGGCGCGTCTGCTCCAGGTCGAGGTGGGGCAGCAGGATCACGAACTCCTCGCCGCCCCAGCGGGCCACCAGGTCCACCCGCCGCACCTGGGCGGCCATGCGCGCGACGACCTCCTGCAGGACCACGTCACCCACCGCATGCCCCAGGGTGTCGTTCACCTGCTTGAAGTGGTCGATGTCCATCATGACCAGCCCCAGGGGGTGGCGGTAGCGGCGCGCGCGCTCCACCTCGCGGGCCAGGGCGAGCATGAAGTGGCGACGGTTGGCCACCCCGGTCAGCGGATCGGTGACCGCCAGCCGCTCGAGGGCTACCGCCTGCGCGCGCTGGGCGCGGGCCATGAGCCACACCACCGACAGCACCACCAGCGAGGCCATGTCCAGGGCGATGCCGGTGCCCCAGAAGAAGGACCAGTGCAGGGGCCCTTCGGCGTAGGGGGGCTGGCACATGATGGGAGCGTGGGGGATGCGGCCCGTCTGGACGAGGATCTCGTGGGTCGTGATCGCCGAGATGGCGGCCAGGATGCCCCCGACGGCGATGCGCTCCGGCAGCAGCACCAGGGTCAGGACGCCCACCGAGACCACCCCCAGGAGGATCCCGTTGACGTGGAAGCCGAAGTAGTGGCCGATCAGCAGTGGGACGAGGTAGGCCCAGCCGACGGCCAGCCAGGCGTAGAGGCGGGATCGAGGTCGCCGGTGGCGCAAGCCGAGGCCCGCCGCCAGCAGCGCCTGGCCCAGGGCGGCCAGCCCGATCGCGCCGCGGCGGTAGGGGATCAGGACGGTCTGGTCGAGGTACGGGGCCTGCCAGGGGTGCTGGTGGAACCAGGTGGACTCCGCGATGGCGAGCAGCAGGAAGGGGATGGCCAGCGCCAGGATCGCCATCGCCCGGGTGACGAGGGACCACCGCAGCGGATCGCCGAGGCAGCGGGACACCCAGGCCGATGGACGGTCGGCCGCCCAGGGGGCGCCGTCCCCCCCCGGCTCGCCGGGCGGGTCAGCCTCACCTGGGATCGCGTGCTCGTCGGTCATGCAGGTCTCCTCGGTGGGTGACCATCCCATCCTGGGATCTGCCCTTCTGCCCATCGGGTCGGCAGGCCGGCGCTTCAGCCTGCGGCCGGGTCAGCTTTTTGTGACCTGCAGATTCCAGGCCCGGAAAACCGCATCGCCGGTGTCGAGCAGGTGCGGGCACGGGCGTTCAGCGCACCCCGATCACGTTGGGCAGGGGCCAGGCCGCGCGGTTGTCGTCGTTCTCGTTGAAGCCCGTCTCCCAGGAGCCCACCGCGAGCAGGGTGGTGTCGCCGTGGTGCAGGTAGAGGCTGGCCTCGGGCCCCCCTTCGCCGTAGTGCAGACGGCGCAGGTCCAGCGGCAGCCCCAGCAGGATCTCCGTGAACTGGCGGGTGGACCAGGGGGAGCGGGCGTGGATCAGCAGGATGCGGCCGTCGCCGTCCGCGCCGATCAGGGCGTGACTCCAGACCTTGCCGTTCTCCTTCCAGGTGGGGCGCGCCGCGCAGTCCAGCAGGCGGTAGCTCTGGACCAGGCTCCCGTACGCCGGCCGCAGCGCCTCCAGGTCGTCGCAGTGCACGTCCAGCAGCCTCGCGGAGGGACCAACGGGGGAGGGGGGCTCGGCCAGCAGCACGCTGCCGGCCTTCGGAGGGAAGGTGGCGTTGTTCACCTGGCCCTCGTCGCTCAGGGCGAAGGTGGCGGTCTGGTGATCGGTGGCGAACATGCCGGCGTTGATCACGGCCACCAGATCGTGCCGTTGGGCCCAGCGGGGTGCGGTGAGGGTGCTCCCGGGGTGCTCGCGGGTGGCGGCCAGGACCTCCACGGACCGCAGGGAGGGGTCCACGCGCACCACGCTGATCACGCTGTCGCCGGCGAAGGAGATGACAGGGGCCGGGAAGCGGCCCAGCTCGAGCCCTGGGGCGAGGAGGACGAAGCCCGCCGGGATGTGCCCGGTGGGGCGATGGGCGGCGATGAAGGCCGTCGGGTCCAGCCAGAGGTCGCCGGGATCGCCGTAGCCTTGGCCGAGCGGTTCGCCGGCACGGGCGCGCAGCTCGAAGTGCAGGTGGGCCGGGTAGCGGCCGCCCACGTTGCCCATGGCGCCGAGGCGCTGGCCGCGTTCCACCCGCTCGCCCGCCAGCACGTCGAAGGTGTCGAGGTGGGCGTACAGCGTCTCCACCACCTGCTCGGGGGTGCCGCCCGCGCCGGGCAGGCGGTGCACGACGCGCACGATCCCGCCCCAGCCGCCAGCCTGGTCGTACGCCGCGCTGACGACACCGCCGGCCGCGGCGTAGATGGGGTCGCCCAGATCGCTGTCGCCCCCGCCGTTGCCGTTCCAGTCGGAGCCCAGGTGGCCACGATCTCCGCCGAAGGGCTGGGCGTCGTAGTAGCCCACCGCGTCGGGCGGACCCACGGGGAGGTCGAAGCCGTCGGAGAGGGGGATGGCGTCGGGGGCCACCAGGACCACGGCCGGCTGGGTCGGGGAGCCATCCTCCGGCGGGCGGGCCTCCCGGACGACGAGGTCAGCGGGCACACCGCAGGCGGTGAGGGCGAGCAGGGCGCGGGCGGCGGAGAGCATCGCCTGTCAGGACACCTCCCGGACGGCGTGGTTCCGTTTGTCGGCGCGTCCCGGCGGCGGTGCCGAAGCCCACCACGTTCAGCTCAAATCCGGGAGGCCGAGGACAGGGTGAGCCGGCTCTCGGCATCCAACCGCAGGTTGAGCCCGAAGCCCGTGGGCAGGGTGGCGATCACCAGGGCGTCGCAGTTCACGGACAAGCCGGCGGGCAGGAAGATGTTGACCTGCACGATGGAGCCCTTCTTCGGGGTCTCCTCGGTGTTCTGGAGGAAGAGCACGTTCTTGGAGAGGTAGCTCTGCCAGTCGCCGAAGTAGCCGGAGCGGGTGTTGTAGCGCACGAAGATCTGTGGGGGGTCCGTGGCGAGGCGCAGGTGGACCTGGGGATCCTTGGAGCTGGGCAGCTTGGGGTTGCGCGCCCCCTCGACCTCGATGAGGGGCGGGCGTCGGATCTCGCGCTGGGTCAGGCGGCGCGGGGGCCGGGCGGCGGGCGACCGGGGCCCTTCCGAGTCGGGGAGCTCGGCCTCGCCGCGCTGTCGGGAGGCGGCGCCGGCACGGTCGGCCAGGGGATCCGAGGGGCCCAGGCGCCGACGCTCGCGCTCAGCCGCGGGGCCCTCCTGCGGCGCCTCGAAAGGCACGGCGTGGTGCTGGGCGGAGTCGGAGGAGCGCAGGCCAGAGGCCCCCGATCGGGACCGCGGCCCGGCGGAGGAGGGCGTGAAGCGCGCACGCATGGCGTCGCGCAGCGCGAGCTTGCCCGACTGGGTCTGCAGGCTGGAGTCGAGCGATCCGATGCCCCAGGGGTTCGGGTCGCGGGCTGGGTCGTAGGGCTGGTCGGAATCCGCCAGGCCCGCAGCGTAGCCGGACTGCCCCCGGGCGGTGTAGTCCACCCAGCGCTGCAGCGCGATGCGGTCGCTGTCGCGCATCTTGAGGACGCGCAGGGTGTACTGGCGCAGCAGGGCGGTGCGGCTGATGGCGCGCAGCACTCGCGCGACGCCGTAGACCGTGGCGTTGAAGCCCGGCAGCTTGAGCTGGAACTCGATCTCGGCGCGCAGCTCGAAGCGACCGTCGGTCTCGACCTCCATGCGGCCCGCCCCGAAGCGCAGCAGGTCGCCGAAGAACAGGCCGTCGTCGGTGCGCAGGCTGATGCTCTCCCGCAGCTCGATGACCACCCGGGCCAGCGGCATGGGGCTCTCGCCATCGGGACCGGCGTTGGGATGACGGGAGCGAGCGGGCATCGAGATCATGGACGAAGCAGAAGGAGCGCAGGGAATATACCGCGCTGGAAGGGGTCGGGTCGAGCACCTGCCCAGCGCGGAGGGCCGCTCTGCTCATCGGTCACAGCGCGCGCGGCTTGGGAAGAAAGCGCCCTCAGCCTGGGGCGAGCAGGGCGGGATCGATCTCGAGGGTGACGCCGATACCCCGCTCGTGTACCAGGGCGATCCGGCCGGGGCAGCGCTGGTCGAGGTGCGGCGGCCCCTCGATGTGGATCTGCAGGGCCGTGTCCAGGGGCGGCGCGGCGCCCTGCAGACGCACGAGGGCCATGCCGTGCCGCAGGGTGCGGCTCCAGTCCCGGCGCAGGGCGCCCTCGGTGCGGTAGCGCAGGGAGAGGGTGGGGGGAGTGGAGTCTGGATCGAAGGTGACGTCGGGCCCGCCCTCGGCGGCGCCGCCGACGATCCCGTCGAGGTCCGTCGAGGGGCCGGCCGCCAGCAGGACATCGCGGACCGCGCTGCGCGCGTGGCCGGCGCCGGTGGGCGGCCCACCCTCGGGGCGTGGCGGGCGGGGCAGCCCGAGGTCCGAGGGGAGCTGGGAGGCGACCTGGCTGTCGAGGGCGCGATCGGCATCCTCGGTGTCGCGCAGGGTGGGGGCCTTGCCGCTGGCCAATTGCTCGTACCACTCCTGCAGCAGGGCCTGGTCTGCGCGGCGCATCCTGCGGATGCGGACCAGGCAGCGGTTCAGGTCGTCCTCGCGGCGCTCGGCGCGTTCGATCTGTCCGAGGCCCTGGACGACCCCGTCGAAGCCGACCAGGTCGAGCTGGAACTCCACCTGTTCGCCGGGCTGGTAGTTCCCGTCGGTCTGGATACCCATGAGGGCCGCACGGATCCGCAGCAGGGTGCCGAAATGGATGCCCTGCTCGGACCGCAACGAGATGCCGGCGAAGACCTTGAGCGTCATGGTGTCCACGGGGGCGAGGGGTGGGTCCGGAACCGCGCCAGCGTAGCCCGGCCCGACCTCGTGGGCCACGCGCGACCGCGCACGATCGGCCCCGGAAGGCCGGAACGCAGAGACCCGGACACATCGCGGGTCAGTCTCGCGCGAGCACCAGGGTGATCTGCAGCGGGCCGTAGTCGGGTAGCTGCTCCACGAAGTGGAAACCAACCCGCTCGGCGTCGCGGCGGAGGTAGACCGGGCTGATGTCTTTCCGGGAGCCCATGGGCCGGTCGTGCTCGATGATCACGAGGCGCCCGCCGGGCCTCAAGCCCCGATGCAGGCTGCGGAGGAAGGGCAGGGCGGTGGCCTCGACCCGCGCTGGATCGACGGCGTCCGGGTTGGTGTAGATCCATTTGAAGACCTCGCACACGAAGACGAGGTCCAGCGCGCCCTCCGGCAGGTTCGCGTCCAGCGGGCCACCGAGCACGGTGTGCACGTTCTCGAGGTCGAGGCGCTCGGCCGCGAAGGTGATGTAGTCGAGGTAGGCGGGATCCACCTCTTCGGCCCAGACCTCCCCACCGGGAGCGACGAGCTGGGCGAAAGGCAGGGTGAACCACCCCTCTCCGGCTCCGATGTCCGCCACGTCCAGCCCGGGCCCGAGCCCGATGCGGCGCCCGAGGTCCGCCGCGGTCTGGCCGCTCCTGGCCCGGCTCCACCCGCCGAGGCGGTCGGTGGCGTGGGCGCGCCACGAGAGCTGCTCCCAGACGGGGAAGTCGGCGGGCAGGGAGGCGGGCGCCGTGGCGTGCGCGCAGTCCACGCCGGGCAGATCGTTGCGCTCGGCGCAGCCGGCGGCCACCAGGCCACGCAGCAGCGGCGCCAGGGCCGCAGGCGAGCGGGTGAAGAAGTAGTCCCAGGCCGGCCGGTGCAGCGGGTCCACCTCGGCCAGGGCGGCCTCGCTGGCCGCTTCCTGGCCCTGGAGCCGCAGGGCCCAGGCCAACAGGAGGCGCGCGAAGTCCTGGCGCTCGCCAGGCCGGATCAGGCCGTGGAGCGCTGCGATGGCGGCGTCGAGCTCGGCGGCGCGGCCCGTGTCGGCGAAGCACGTCAGCCGCCGCGCGGCCTCCAGCACCTCGGGCTCCCAGGTGTAGAGCGGCGCGGGGGCCGGGACCGGGCGCACCGGCGGCGGCGCAGGGGGCGCCACCTCGGGCGAGCAGGACAGCAGCGCCAGGAGCGCGATGGAGAGCGCGGTGGGCATGGTGGGTGCCTATCGCCTGCGCTAAAGTCTCCCCATGCGCTACCTCACCTTCCTCGCCCTGTTGGCCTGTGCCTGCCCCAAGCAGGACACGGGCCTGCCAGCCGACACCGACGCCGACGCCGACACCGACGCTGACACCGACACCGACACCGACGCCGACGCCGACGCCGACGCCGACGCCGACACCGACGCCGACACCGACGCCGACGCCGACTGCCCGCCCGTGGGCATCTACGGTGATCCCTCCTGGGAGCTGGAGGTGGCGGGCGACTGCTCAGCCTACCTGTGGGGGTTCTGCGGCGAGGGCCTGATCATGTCCATGCCGCTGGTGGAGGGCGCGTTCGACACCACCCTCACCTGGCGCTGGCAGGGCGGTGGGCCCGCGGGAGGGGAGGATCCAGCCACCTTCGTCGGCACCGTCGTCGAGGGTGTGGTGGAGGGCACGCTGGCCTGGGGCAGCGCCTCCAGCGCCGTCCACGCCGAGCTGGGCGTCACCCCCGGAGATGGGCTCGGGCTGCACAACTGCCAGCTGGACTGAGGTGCGTTGTGGCGGGTTAGTCCCCCCCTCGCCATGATCCTCACCCTCAGCCTCGACCCCGCGGTGGAACATCTGTTCCCGGTCCCCACCCTGGAGCCCGGGCGGGTGTACCGCACCGACAAGGCGTTCACCACCGTATCCAGCCGTGGGATCAACCTGGCGCGCGCGCTGCACGACCTGGGCGCCCGGGTGACGGCGGTGGTGGTCGCCGGGGGGCGGCGTGGGCGGGAGATCGAGGAGCGCCTGATCGAGGAAGGTCTCCCCCACCGCATCGTGGGTGTACGCCGCGAGAGCCGGGTGGCGGTCTCGCTGTACGGCGGCGGGCAGCGCACCGCGGTGCAGGGGGTGGAGCCGCCGCTGACCGACCCCGACATCGAGGCGGTGCTGGCCACCTTGCGCGGGCTCGCGCCGGCCCGCTGTGTCGCGCTGGCGGGGAGCACCGCGCGGCCCGATCTGTTCCGCCGGGTGGCGGCCATGGGGGTGCCCCTGGTGCTGGCCTGCTGCGGCCAGGCGCTCAGGGACTGCCTGCGGGTCGGCAATGTGCTGGTGGCCGCGCCCGACCGCTACGAGTGCCTCGACGTCCTGGGCTGTGAGGACCCCCTGCGCGGGATGCGCAGCCTGGCCCGCGGCGGCGCGCGATGGGCGGTGGTGCTCGAGGACGACCTCGCCAGCACCACCTTTCGGGCAGGTGGGCGCCTGTACCGGGTCCGTGGCCCCGGCGTAGAGGTGCTGCAGCCAGGCGGGGCTGATGACGCGCTGCTGGCAGGGCTGATCTTCGCCCTGGATCGCGGGCCCCGGCGCGCCGTGGCCTTCGCCGTGGCCTGCGGGCTGCACAGCCTGCAGCGGCCCGATGTGGCCCACGTGGACCCGGCAGCATGTGAGTCCCTGGCCCTGCAGCTCGAGGTGGAGGAGATCGGCCCGGCGAGCCCCGAAGGTGGGCTGTGAACGACCCCCCCCTGGTGGTTCGGTGGGGACTCAGCCCCTACGAGCGTGTCGCGGGGCAGCGCCTCGAGACGAGCCAGTGTGCAGCCCTGGGCCTGCGCTACCGCGTCGAGCCCCAGGGGAGCCCGGCCTCGGTCCTCGAGGAGGCCTCCGTCGTGGTCGTCAGCAGCCTCACCCGGGTGGACGCGGCGGCGCTGGAGGCCGCCCCGCGCTGCCGCCTGCTGCTCACCACCACCTCCGGCCATGACCACATCGATCTCGACGCCGCGCGGGCGCGGGGCGTCATCGTGGCGCGCATGCCGCTGGCACGGCGCGACGCGGTCGTCCAAGCCAGCCTGGCCATGGCCTTGAGCCTGCTCCGCGACCTGCCCTCGCAGCAGGCCGCGGCGCGGGAGGGCCAGTGGATGCGCGCCGGCCTGGCCGAGCGGCGCATCGCCCGTATCGGGGATGAGCCCGTGGGGTTGATCGGGCTCGGCGTCATCGGCAGGCGCCTGGCCGCGGTGCTGGCGGCGCTGGGGGTCGAGGTCTGGGGGGCGGATCCTCTTGGACTGCCCGCCGGTGTGCGCCCGGCGACGGTGGTGGAGATGGTCGCCCGCTGCCGCGTGGTCAGCCTGCACTGCAGCCACGTCCGGGGGAGCCCTCCGGTGCTCGGGGCCACGGAGCTGGCGGTCGCGCGGCCGGACCTGCTGGTGGTCAACACCGCCCGCGGAGGGGTGCTGGACCTGGCGGCGGCCGAAGCCGCGCTGGCGGAGGAGCGCCTGGGAGGGCTCGCGCTGGACGTGTTCCCGGTGGAGCCGTGGCCTCACCTCGCGCGCCTCGCGGCCCACCCGCGGGTGCTGCTCTCACCCCACGCCGCGGGATACTACGACGGGCTGCACAGGGCCATCGCCGAGGATCTGGGCGCGATCCTGGCGGCGTGGCTGCGTGGCGAGGAGGTCCCGCACCGGGTGGGGTGAACGGCGCATCACCGCCGCGCCAGGATGTGCGCTACCGCCTCGGCGAAGCCCCGGCCGCCGGGGGCGGCGGTGATGTAGCGCGGATGCGCGCTCATGCGCGGCAGGAAGCGGGCCACGTTGGCCACGCCGATCCCGCAGGGGAAGTAGCGGAACATGGGCTCATCGTTGGCAGAGTCGCCGAAGTAGGCCCAGCGCTCGCGGGCATCCTCGATGGGCTCGCCCCAGCGCTCCGCCAGGAAGCGGCGGCAGCCCTCCAGCTTGTCGAACGTGCCGAACCAGCCGTTGACGTGGATGGAGGAGACCTTGCAGGTGGCGCCGGCGGCCTCGAAGGCCTCCACGATGGCGTCCACCGCGGCCTCCGGCAGGGCAGGGACGTCCTCGCAGAAGTCGATGGCGAGGTCCAGCTCGCGGTAGGGCTGGTCGGCTGAGACGGCGCAGCCTGGCACGAGCAGGGGGATGGCTTCGGCCAGCTCCGCCAGGCGCCTGCGGTTGGCGACGCGCACGGCGACCGGCTGCAGGAAGCGGCGCTGAAGCTTTTCGCCGTCGTGCCAGAACCACAGCCCGCCGTTCTCCCCGACGACGCCATCCACCGGCCACATGCGGGCGAGGTGATCCACCCAGCCGGCCGGCCGGCCCGTGATGATGACCGTCCGCAGGCCGGCCTCCCGCGCGCGCTCCAGGGCCAGGAAAGCCTCGGGCACCACGCGGCCGTGCGCGGTGAGGGTGTCGTCCAGATCGGTGAAGATTCCGGTGAGGCCGGCGCAGGTGGCGGCGTCGAGGGCGGCGAGGGGGGCGGGCATGGGTCACAGCTCCGAAAAGGTGAAGCCGTCGAACCGGATCACGCGCAGGCAGGCATCAACCGCCTCGGGGTCATAGAGACGGCCCCGCTCGCGGAGGATCTCCGCCAGCGCATCGTCCAGCCCGCGCGCCGGCCGGTAGGGGCGATGGGAGGCCATGGCCTCCACGGTGTCGGCCACGGCGATGATGCGGGCCTCGCGCAGGATGGCCCGACCCTCGAGGCCGCCCGGGTAGCCCGAGCCATCGAGCCGCTCGTGGTGTTGCAGGGCGATCTCGGCGATGGCCGGGTGCAGGCGGGCCTCCTTGAGGATCTCCCAGCCGACCGTGGTGTGGGTGCGCAGGAGATCCAGCTCGTGAGCGGAGAGCTGGCCGGGCTTGGTGAGCAGCTCGACGGGGATGGCGATCTTGCCGATGTCGTGCACGACCGCGGCCAGCCGCACGAGCTCGACGGCGTCGGGGGGCAGGCCGAGCCGCGTGGCGATGCGGACCGCCAGGTCGGCCACGCGCTGCTGGTGGCCGGCGGTGTAGGGGTCGCGCATCTCGGCCATGCGGCCGAGGGCCTGCACCGTCCCGGTCAGGGCGAGGCGCAGGTGGTGCAGGCTGCGATCGAGATCCTCTTCGCTGCGCTTGCGGGCTCCGATGTCGGAGAACGACACCACGGCGCCGCGCACCTCGCCCTCCTCCTCCAGGGGCGCGACGGAGCAGGCCACCTCGACCAGGGAGCCGGTGGCCGCCGTGAGGCGCGTCTCGACCTGGTGCAGAGCGTGGCCGGCCTGCAGGGCCTCCTGGAGCGGGTGGGGTGAGGCCTGTTCCTGGGCGGGGAAGACGTGGAGCTGCTCCAGGCTGCGGCCGATGAACACGAGGCGCTGCCAGCCGAGCAGCTCGATGGCCGAGCGGTTCGCGAAGGTGACCCGGCCAGCGGTGTCGAGCCCGACGACGCCGTCCGCCACCGCCGAGAGGATGGCGGCGGTCCGCTGCTGCGATTCGCGGCGCTCGTCCCGGGCCAGCTTGCGGCGCAGCAGGTCGCCCAGGCTCTCCGCGAGGCGCCGCAAGCGCTCCAGGTCGGCGGGACCGAAGGACCGCCCGGCGCCCACCAGCAACAGGCCGACGGGCATCCCGCCGGAGCGCAGCGGCGCCAGGATCGCGGCGGCCAGCCCTGTCTCGTGGTGGCGCTCGGGGATGGCGTGGCGCAGCAGCGGGCTGCGGGCGTGCTCCTGGAGCAGCGCGTCGAGCTCGGGACCGGCCACGAGGAGGGTGGGCCGCCGGCCGCGCAGGGCATGCCACAGGGCGCTGTCGGCGCGCTCCTCCAGGGCGAGGGTCGCGGCGCTGCCCGCCAGGACCGCACCCAGACGGCTGGCGAGCGTCGGGGCCAGGGAACGCGCCACGAGGCAGAGGAAGCGGGCATCGCGGCTGGGGAGGTACAGGCCCACGAGCCCGGCGTCGAGGTTGGCGCGCAGCTGGCGCACGATGAGGTCGGTGGCGTCATCGAGGCTGCAGCCGCGGGCGTCCATCTCCGAGACGGTGTAGATCAGGGTGAGATCGGCCTCACTGGCCATGCGCTGCGCGGCCTGGCTCGGATCCGCCACGCTGGGCGCCAGGCTGGCGACGAGCTCCACCGTGTCGCCCTGGGGGCCGGGGACGGGGTGCAGGGCCACCTCCCACGAAGCGCTGCCCGGCCCGGTGGGCGGGCAGCAGGTGGTGACCAGGCCGCTGTTGCGGATCAGATCCATGGGGCAGGTGGCGCAGGGCGCGTCGCGGCCCCGGAGGATGAGGTGACAGGGCTGGCCCACCAACGCCCGATCGTCGTCCAACAGCGCGCGGCGCGCGGCGTCGTTGGCCCACAGGATGCGCCGGTCGAGGGACACCACCAGGACCCCCTGGCCGCACCCGCGCGGGGAGATGTCCGGGGTGGGGGCACCCGGCGAGCGCTTCTTCGGCGGCGGGTCTGCCATGGCGGGCTCCTGACCTGGGGCAGGCTGCGCGCCGAGACGAGGGCGACCCGGCCGCCTCCGCAGCATCGATACCGCGGGATAGCCGTTTTGTCGAGAAAAACCGCCGGGATCAGCCGCCGATGAGATCCTTGACCAGCTGCCAGGTGGTCTGGCGCCCGAGCTGCCCGATGGCGGTGGTCAGCGGGATCTTCTTGGGGCAGACCTCGGCGCAGTTCTGGGCGTTGCCGCAGTCGGAGAGCCCGCCGTCGCCCATGATGGCGCGCAGGCGCTCAGCGGCGAAGTACTTGCCCGTGGGGTGCGCGTTCATCAGCCGCACCTGCCCCAGGGGGGCCGGCCCCACGAAGTCGAAGTCCGGGCCGAACTGCGGGCAGGCCTCCATGCAGCAGCCGCAGGTCATGCAGCGGGAGAAGCTGTAGTTGAGCTCCCACTCCTGCGGCGAGATGCGCGGCGCGCCCACGTGGACGTCCCAGGAGCCGTCGATGTCGATCCAGGCCTTCACACGGCGCAGGTTGTCGAACATGCGCTTGCGGTCCACGGCCAGATCGCGCACCACCGGGAACTTGGACAGGGGCTCCAGCACGATGGGCTGGGTGAGGCTGTCCACCAGGGTGGAGCAGGCCTGGCGCGGCTTGCCGTTGATGCGCATGGCGCAGGCCCCGCAGACCTCCTCCATGCAGTTGGCCTCCCAGTTCACGGGCTCGACCTTCTGGCCGCCCGTGGTGACCGGGTTCTCGCGGATCTCCATCAGCGCCGAGACCACGTTGTGCCCGTGGCGCCAGGGGATGGCGAATTCCTGCCAGTAGGGCGCCTTGTCGGGGCCGTCCTGACGCTTGATCTTGAAGAGGATCTTCTTGTCGGACATGGCGCGGCGCTCCTTCTACCGGTAATCGCGGGGCTGCTCGGGGGGCATGACAGAGGTATCGACCGGCTTGTAGGTGATCCTCGGGCCCTCCGGGGTGTGGGTGGCGACCGTGCTCTTCAGCCACTTTTCGTTGTTGGCCTTCCACTTCGCGACGTAGTCGGCCCACTCGGTGCTGCCCTGGGCGGGCATGGTGAGCTCGTACTCGGGCTTGTAGTGGGAGCCGCGGTACTCGTCGCGCATCCGCGCGCTCTTGGCGATGACCTTGGCCAGGACGATCATGTCCTGGACCTGGCGGGCATAGGGCAGCGAGGCGTTGGCCCAGCCGCTCTTCTCCCCGAGGCCGATGTTGGCGGCGCGCTCGGTCAGCTCGTCCAGGCCGTCCAGCGCCGCGTCGAGCGTGGCGTTATTGCGCTCGATGCCCACCTTGGCCCGCATGAGATCGCCCAGCTCGCGGTGCAGGGTGAAGGGGTTCTCGGTGCCCTTGGAGCGCGACAGGGCCTCGTTGAGCCCGCGTTGGCGCGTGAGCTCGCCCTCCATGGCCGTCTCGGCGAGCGGCTCGGCCTTGAACCCCTTGAGGTAGGAGCCGACGGACTCACCCGCCACGCGCCCGGAGAACGAGGCGGACAGCAGGGAGTTGGCGCCCAGGCGGTTGGCGCCGTGGTACATGCCGTCGCACTCGCCGCAGGCGAACAGGCCGGGGATGCTGGTCTGGTGGTTCTTCGGCGAGGCGTACTTCATGCCGCCGCTGTTCTCGTCCTTCTCCCAGTCGACCCACAGGCCGCCCATGGAGTAGTGGACCGCCGGGAAGATCTCCATGGGGTGGACCGTGGGGTCCTTGCCCTTGAAGGTTTCGTACATCTCCAGGATGGCCCCGAGGCGCCGGCGGATGAAGTCCTGGTCGAGGTGGGTGAGGTCCAGGTAGACCTTGTCCTGTCCGCCGATGCCCAGGCCCATCCCCTTGACGGCCTTCCAGATGGCGCGGGAGGCCACGTCTCGCGGGACGGTGTTGCCGTAGGCCGGGTACCACTCCTCGAGGAAGTAGAAGCGCTCGCCCTCGGGGATGGAGCGAGGATCCCGGGCGTCCTTGGGATCGCGGGGGACCCAGATGCGCCCGCCCTCGCCGCGGGCGGCTTCGGACATGAGGCGGGTCTTGTCGTCGCCCAGCATGCCGGTGGGGTGGAACTGGATGAACTCGCCGTTCATGAAGTCCGCGCCCTGCTGGTACACGCGAGCGGCGGCGGCGCCGGTGGAGTTGGTGGAGTTGGTGGACTTGCCGAAGACCAGCCCCAGCCCGCCGGTGGCCAGCACCACCGCGTCCGCGGCGAAGGCGCGGACCTCCATGGAGCGCAGGTTGATGGCGGTGATGCCGCGACAGCGACCCTGGCCGTCCTGGATGATGGAGAGGAACTCCCACCACTCGAATTTCTGGACCAGGCCCTTCTCTTCATAGCGACGGACCTGCTCGTCCACACCGTAGAGCAGCTGCTGCCCGGAGGAGGCGCCGGCGAAGAGGGTGCGCTTGTTCTTGACGCCGCCGAAGAGGCGCAGATCGATGAGCCCCTCGGGGGTGCGGGAGAAGGTGACGCCCATGCGCTCGAAGGAGCGCATCAGGCCCGGGGCCTCTTCGCACATGGTCTTGATGGGGGGCTGATCCGCGAGGTAGCCGCCGCCCTTGATGGTGTCGACGATGTGCTGCCAGATGCTGTCGCGTTGGCCCTTGTGGTCGACGCAGGCGTTGATGCCGCCCTGGGCGCAGGCCGAGTGCGAGCGCTTCACCTCGAACAGGGAGAACAGCTTGACGGGGTAGCCGGCCTCGACGATGCGCAGGGTGGCCCACAGGCCCCCGAGGCCGCCGCCGACCACGATGGTTTCAGGCTTCTTGGCCATCTCAGCCTCCGATGTGGGCGGTGAGGGGGTTGTGGACGGGGGTGGTGAGGAAGAACCCGATCAGGCCGTGGAGCCCGAAGAAGGCCAGCACCACGAAGACGCCGAGCGAGGCGAGCTGGGCCTGCTTCTGGGCCTTCTCGGTGACGAGCAGGCCCCAGGTGATGCCCATGGTCCACAGGCCGTTGGCCAGGTGGTAGACCGCCAGCAGCATGCCGAGGACGTAGGCCGCGCAGCCGATGGGGTTGGTCAGCAGGGCGACCATGCGGCCGAACATGTCGATCTCGGCGCCTTCCGGCTGGAACTCGACCCAGATGCGGGTCCAGCCCACGTGGTAGATGAGGAAGGCGAGGATGGCGATCCCCGAGATGCGCTGCAGCCACCAGGCCCAGTTTCGCATGTAAGCGTACTTCGTGACGTTGGCCTTGCCGTACCACCAGATCACGAGCCCATAGAGGGTGTGGAACAGGATGGGCAGGGCGATCACGAAGATCTCGGCCAGGTGCACGTAGTTCATGCCCTGGATCTTCTCGACCACGTAGTGGTTGTAGTACTCGGCGCCGTAGCGGGCCTGGGAGTTCTCCCACAGGTGGAAGCACAGGAAACCGCCGACCGGCAGCAGCCCGAGCAGGGAGTGCAGGCGCCGCAGCAGGAAGTGCGGGTTGGTGATGCTGGCGCTCATCGGAGCTCCGCGGGGTGGGGATGCGGCCCGTCGGGACCGCGCGGGGAGGGTGGAAAAGGACGGCTCGATATGATCAAGCGTTCCGAGGTGCAATCCTGTGGGGCCGGCCGAGGGGTGTTTCGAGTGGCCCGACCGCGCGAGGACTGAGGCGGATCAGCGGCGGCGGTGCTCACCAACAAAGAACCGCAGCAGGCCGGTCAGGCTGCGCTTCGCGCCGCGCATGCTGAAGAGCCCCGCGAGCTGGGCGTGGGCCACCAGCCCGAGCCACACCACCCCCGACGCGGCCATGGTGAGCAGGCCGATCACCGGGACCAGGCGCAGGCCGGCGATCTCGATCCGCGCGGTGGCCAGCATGAGGGCCCCGCCCACGAACAGGGCGGCCACGCACAGCGCCATGGCCACCCGCAGCCCGATGGCGCGCAGCTCCAGGAGGACGGCCTCTTGATCGGGGTTGCGGGTGTTGAGCTCCAGGCGCCCGGCCTCGAGATCGGCCAGGAGCTGGGTGGCCTGCAGGGGGAGCTGAGCCGCGCTCGAGCGGGCGGCCAGCAGCACGCGGGCGGCCTCGGTGGCCAGGCGGTCCGGGGAGAGCTGCCGGGCCACCAGGCGCTCGGCCAGGGGCCGCACCTCGGCCACGATGTCCACATCCGGCAGGAGGGTGCGGGTGATGCCGAAGACCAGGTTGGAGGTGCGCGCCAGGACCGCGTACTCCCGCGGCATCACCAGGCGGTGCCGGGTGATGATCTCGATGAAGTTCATCAGGTTGGCGCCGCCGGTGAGATCCGTGATCGACACCCCGTGCAGCCGCCCCATCTCGCGCTCGATCTCGCCCTTGAGGGCCTTCATGTCGATGCGCCCGTGGCTGGCCCCGGCGCGGGTGAAGGCCAGCACCAGGCCGTCGGCGTCCTTGAAGACGATGGAGGTGAAGATGGCCGAGAGCACCTGCTGCATCTCGGCGCTGATGGTGCCCACCAGCCCGAAGTCCAGGTAGCCGAGGCGGCCGTCGGGTGTGAGCAGCAGGTTACCCGGGTGCGGATCGCCGTGGTACAGGCCGTTCTCGAAGACCTGGGTGTAGCTGGCCTCCAGCAGCTTGCGCGCCAGGGCCGCGGCCTGGGGGTCGCCGGGCTCGAGCTGCCCCACCGCGCGGCCCTCCATCAGCTCCAGGGTGAGCACCCGGCGCGCCGAGTGGCTCGGGTAGACCTTCGGGACCGCGATGTCCGGGTGGCGCTCGGCGATGGAGGCCCGGAAGCGCTCGCAGTTGCGGGCCTCCAGCAGGAAATCGAGCTCCTGGTTGAGGGCGTGGTCGAACTCGCTGACGATGGTGACCGGCGTATAGACCCCGGGCAGCTCGAAGCGCCCCTCCACGAGCCGCGCCAGGGTGTAGAGGATGCGCAGGTCGGCCTCGATGACGGGCACGATGTCCGGTCGGCGCACCTTGACCGCCACGAGGGTGCCGTCCGGCAGGGTGGCGCGGTGCACCTGCGCGATGCTGGCCGAGGCCATGGCCTCGGGCGCGAAGCTCGCGAAGCGATCCTCCAGTGAACCCTGGAGGTCTTCCTCCACCACCTGCCGGACGCCCTCGAAGGCCACCGGGGGCACGCGGTCCAGCAGCAGCTGCAGCTCCTCGGCCAGCCGCGCCGGCACGATGTCGGGGCGCACCGAGAGCACCTGGCCGAACTTCACGTAGGTAGGCCCGAGCTCCCCGAGCGCCTTGCGCACCCGCACCGCCCAGTGCTCCCCCTCTGCGCCGTCCTCGCCCGTCTCCGGCACGTAGCGCCCGAGCCCGGCCTGCACGATCAGCCGGCCGAAGCCGTGCTTGCGGAGGATCCCGAGGATCTCCCGCACGCGGTTCAGGTCGCCGACGCCGATCTGGGACATGGCCAGCTCTAACCCGTTCCCGTCTCCGCTCCCGTGTCCGGTGTGTCGGACACTGCGCGCCTCCCCGCTCCACCTCGGCACTGACCCCGCGCCGGAGAATGCGGCTGAACCTACCAAATCCGCCGGAGAGATGGCCCAGGGTCACCACCTCGGCGCGGTACCGACCTGCCGCAGACGGTACAACGCCGATTTTCGCCGGGCGTTCCTGCCGAGCGAAGCCTTGTGGACCGCGGGATGGGCCGGTGTGGTGACCCCGAGGGGGTTCTCCGGCGGAAATGGTAACTACGAGGCAGTTCTCCGGCGCGGTCTACGGGGCCGGGACCCCGGGCTGCGCCTCCCGCGATACGTCGTGGCCGAGGAGGCACCTCATGCACCCGCGCGTCCCCGCCATCGTCGCCGAGCTCACCTCCAAAGGAACCGAGGCCCGCAAGGCGGCCTTCCAGCGCACCGCGCCCTCCGCCCTGCGCTCGCTGGGCGTGGCCGTGCCGGATCTCCGCCCCATCTCCAAAGCCCTCATCAAGGAGCACCGGCAGGCCCCACCTGGCGAAGTCAAGACCCTGGCCTTCGCCCTGGTGTGGGAGGGGAGCTTCGAGGCGCGGCAGGTGGGCTACGAGCTGATCGCGGGGCACCGCGCCACGCTGGCCTCCCTCACCCGCGCCGAGCTGCTGGCGCTGGGCGAGGGCATGGACAACTGGGCCACGGCCGACATGTACGCCGAGATGATCGTGGGGGTCTCCTGGCTGCGCGGACATGTGGACGACGCGCTCATCATGGGCTTCACCCGCTCCCCGGATCGCTGGTGGCGGCGCTCCGCCCTGGTGGCCACCGTGGCCCTCAACAAGAAGGCGCGGGGAGGGAAGGGCGATCCCACGCGCACGCTGCCCGTCTGCCGCGCCCTGGTGGCCGACCCGGACGACATGGTGGTCAAGGCGCTTTCCTGGTCCCTGCGCGAGCTGCTGGAGTGGGAGCCCGGGTTGGTTGCCGATTTCATGCTGGAGCACGCCGCCGTGATCGCCTCCCGCGTGAAGCGCGAGGTAGGAAACAAGCTGCGAACCGGGAAGAAGAGCGGTCAGTAGGCCCGCGCGAAGATCGCCACATGCGTGGCCGGCCGCCCAGTCTTGAAGCAGACCTGGCCCGCGGCGGCCTCCTGCCCCTCCAGCGGGTAGCAGCGGATGGTGGCGCGGGTCTCCTCCTTGATGGCGGCCTCCTCGGCGGCATCGTCGCACCAGGGAACGCGGTAGAAGCCGGGCCGCTCCTCGATGAGGCGCTGGAACTCGGCGTAGTCGGCGCAGTCGTAGGTGCGGGCCTCGCGGGCGGCGCGGGCGGTCGCGAGCATCTCCGCCTGGATCGTGTCCAGCACCTCGCGCACGGCGGCGCCGATACCCTCCACCGGGATGGGGAACTTCTTGCCGCCGATGCGGCGCGCGGCGAAGACGCTCTGCTTGGCCATGTCGCGGGGGCCGACCTCGAGGCGCAGGGGCACGCCCTTGCGCTCCCACTCGAAGTACTTGGCGCCGGGCTTGAGCGTGTCGCGGTCGTCGACCTTGACGCGCAGTCCGGCGGCCTTCAGCTCGTCGGCCACGCCCTGGGCGTAGGCGAGCATGGCGTCGCGCTCGTCGTCACCCTTCCAGATAGGGGTCAGCACCACCTGGATCGGGGCCACCTTGGGCGGCAGGACCAGGCCGGTGTCATCCGAGTGGGCCATGACCAGAGCGCCGATGAGGCGGGTGGACACGCCCCAGGAGGTGGCCCAGACCAGCTTGCGCTCGCCATCCGCGTCCTGGAAGGTGACGTCGAAGGCCCGGGCGAAGTTCTGGCCGAGGAAGTGGGAGGTGCCCGCCTGCAGGGCCCAGCCGTTCTGCATCATGGCCTCGATGCAGTAGGTGTCCAGGGCACCCGCGAAGCGCTCGCTGGCGGTCTTGACGCCCTTGATCACGGGGATGGCCAGGATTTCCTCCGCGAAGTCAGCGTACACACCGAGCATGCGCACGGTCTCCTCCACGGCCTCCGCGCTGGTGGCGTGGGCCGTGTGGCCCTCCTGCCAGAGGAACTCGGTGGTGCGCAGGAAGGGGCGGGTCTTCATCTCCCAGCGCACCACGTTGGCCCACTGGTTGATGAGCAGGGGCAGATCGCGGTGGCTGGAGATCCAGTCGCGGTACATGTTCCAGATGATGGTCTCGCTGGTGGGGCGCAAGACCAGGGGTTCCTCCAGCTTCGAAGCGGGATCTGGCTCGACACCGGCCTTGCCGTCCACCTCGCAGGCGCGCAGGCGGTGGTGGGTCACCAGGGCGCACTCCTTGGCGAAGCCCTCCACGTGCTCGGCCTCCCGCGAGATGAAGGACATGGGGATGAGCAGCGGGAAGTAGGCGTTGAGGTGCCCGGTCTCCTTGAAACGGCGATCCAGGTCGTCCCGCATGGCCTCCCAGATGGCGTAGCCGTGGGGGCGGATCACCATGCAGCCCTTGACCGGCGAGTAGTCGAAGAGCTGGCCGGCCTTGAGGACGTCGAGGTACCACTCGCCGTAGTCGGTGGCGCGCGGGGTGAGGGAGAGGTCGTTCTGTGCCATGGGGACTCCTGGCCCGGCCTCGGGGTGGCGCGGGGGCCGGCGTATAACGCCTCACCGCCGTCGCACCCAGCAGCGGCACGGGGATCCGCTCCGCCCTTCCCGCCCACCGTCGGGGCGGGTATCCTGCCCTCGAAGCCCATCCCGGAGTCCGCCATGCCATTCCCCCTCCTGCTCGCCGGCGCCATCGCGCTGGCCGGCTGCCGCACCCAGGATTCGAAGACCGACCCCATCGACGAGACCGGGGAGAACGAGGACTGCCCGGGGTGCTTCGACGTGCAGGCCTTCCTGTGGAACCTGAAGGCCGGGGTCCGGGCCGGCGCCTTCGTCACCGTCCACACCCTCGAGGGCGATCGCACCCCCGAGCTGGACCTCGCGCTGGTGGAGCCCGCCTACTTCGACGAGGAGGAGCCCAGCGGCGAGCACGCCTGCGCGCTGCGCTACACCGTCCAGGCCGGCCCCGGAGAGACCGCCCCCTCCGCCTGGTTCGACTGGGGCGTCACCCCCACCCTGGCCACCGACGGCTGCGGCGAGCTCGACTCCGACTGGGTGGCCTCCTCGTTCGCCCAGGACATGGCCGCCACCCCCTGGGAGATCATCGGCGCCGCCCCCGAGGGCGATCTGCTCGCCTGGCTGCAGCAGGGCTTCACCGACGTTGGCAACGACTGGGCCACCGACGGCGCCCCCTACTACTTCGCCGCCACCGCCCTGCTCGACGGCCACGATCTCGGAGACCGCGGCCAGGACGTCTATGGCCGCGCCTACGCCGTGGACGCCGACATGAACATCTTGGCCGAGGCCACCGGCGGCACCCTGCTGACCACCGAGCAGGTCGCGGCCGGGCAGGACGGCTACTACGAGCTGTACGGCTGGGTGTTCTACGATCCGCGGGAGGATCTGCCGTAGGAATCGGTGCTGGGTGCTGGGTGGGTGCTGGGTGTCAGGCACTAGGACTCAAGATTATTCTTGCTGTCCCAGATTGTGGCACCACGGCGATCCAAGAAACGCATGGGGGGGCTGCCCCATCGCCTGAAGACCCGCCAGGCGGTCGTTACCCGGCTCTCCGCGCCCCGAGCGGCGAGTACGGGCCGCCAGGCGGTCGTTACCCGGCTCTCCGCGCCCCGAGCGGCGAGTACGGGCCGCCAGGCGGTCGTTACCCGGCTCTCCGCACCCCGAGCGGCGAGTACGGGCCGCCAGGCGGTCGTTACCCGGCTCTCCGCACCCCGAGCGGCGAGTACGGGCCGCCAGGCGGTCGTTACCCGGCTCTCCGCGCCCCGAGCGGCGAGTACGGGCCGCCTCCCCTGGGCGGGGCGAACCTCACCCATGCCATGCGGCTGGGTGAGGCACGTTTCCCGGCGTGCCACGATCCGGGACAGAAGGAAATCTCTTGAGTCCTAGTGCCTGACACCCTTCCCTGCTGCTTCCCTGACACCCTTCCCGGTGTCAGCCGCACACCCTCTGGACCTGCGTAGAGGCGGGCTTCGTCCGACGAACGTCACGCGGTCCGGACGAGGCCCCTGGTGCGCTGCCTGCTGATACCTGACGGCTGACACCTGATGGCTGTTTCTTGATAGACCGTGCTCCCCATCGCCCCCTCCTCTGAGGAGCTACGCATGACCGCCCTCGATCAGCTCTGCGTGAACACCATCCGCGGCCTCGCCATCGACGCCATCCAGAAGGCCAACTCCGGTCACCCGGGCCTGCCCATGGGCATGGCCGATGTGGCCTATGTGCTCTGGACCCGCTTTCTGAAGTACGACCCGGCGCGGCCCGACTGGCAGGATCGCGATCGGCTCGTGCTGTCCGGCGGCCACGGCTCCATGCTGCTGTATGGGTTGCTGCACCTCTCCGGGGTGGACCTCACGCTGGACGAGATCAAGGGCTTCCGCCAGCTGCACAGCCGCACCACCGGGCACCCCGAGGTGGGCGAGGTCGCCATGGTGGAGACCACCACGGGGCCGCTGGGGCAGGGCTTCGCCAACGCGGTGGGCATGGCCATGGCCGAGCGCATGCTGCGGGAGCGCTTCGGCGCGGAGCTCTGCGACCATCGCACCTGGGTGCTGTGCGGCGACGGCGACGTGATGGAGGGCATCTGCTACGAGGCCGCTTCCCTCGCGGGGCACCTCGGGCTGGGGCGGCTCATCGCCCTGTACGACGACAACAGCATCACCATCGATGGCTCCACGGCGCTGGCCTTCACCGAGGACCGCGTGGCCCGCTTCGAGGCGCTCGGCTGGCACGTGCAGGTGGTGGACGGGCACGACCACGGCCAGATCGCCGAGGCCATCGAGGCCGCCCAGGCCGATCCGCGCCCATCGGTGGTCTGCTGCCGCACCATCATCGGCCGCGGCTCGCCCAACAAAGCTGGCACCAGCAAGGTGCACGGCTCGCCGCTGGGGGTCGAGGAGGTGCGCCTCACCAAGCAGCAGCTCGGGCTCGACCCGGATGTGGACTTCGCGGTGCCCGCCGAGGTGCTGGCGCAGTTCAGGGCGCGGGACGGCGAGCGCGCCGCGCTCTGTGCCGCCTGGGATGCCCGCCTCGCGGCCTCCCCGCGGGCCGCCGAGTGGGCGGCCTGGCAGTCCCGCGATGCCTCGGCCTGGCTCGACCAGGTCCACTGGCCCGCCTACGAGGTGGGCAAGGGTGTGGCCACCCGCAAGGCCGGCAGCAAGGCCATCGAGGCCGTGGCCGCCGCGGTCCCCAACCTCGTGGGCGGCTCGGCCGATCTGGCGTGCTCCAACCTCACCTACCAGCCCCAGGGCGGCGATGTCATGCCCACGGATTTCCGTGCGCGCAACATCCACTTCGGCATCCGCGAGCACGCCATGGCCTCCATCTGCAGCGGCATCGCCCTGCACGGCGGCCTGCGCCCGTACTGCGGCACCTTCCTGGTGTTCCACGACTACATGCGCCCGGCCGTGCGCCTGGCGGCCTTCATGAAGCTGCCGGTGATCTACGTCTACACCCACGACTCCATCTTCGTGGGCGAGGACGGTCCCACGCACCAGCCCATCGAGCACCTGATGGCCCTGCGCACCATCCCGGGTCTGGTCACGCTGCGCCCGGCCGACGGGCCCGAGACCTCCGAGGCCTGGAGGGTGGCCATGGCGCGCACCGACGGGCCCACCGCCCTGGCGCTCACCCGCCAGAACCTCCCCACCCTGGATCGCTCGAGATACGCCCCAGCCGCCGGCATCGCCCAGGGCGGCTACGTGCTCCGCGAGGCCTCCGCCGTGCCAAGGGTCGTGCTCATCGCCTCGGGTTCCGAGGTGGAGCTGGCGCTGTCCGCGGCCGACACCCTCGAGTCCCGGGGCGTGCCCACGCGCGTGGTCAACCTGGCCTCCTGGGAGCTGTTCGACGCCCAGCCCGTGGCCTACCGCCGCGCCGTGCTGCCCGCCGGGATCCCTCGCGTCTCGGTCGAGGCCGGCCTGACCCGCGGCTGGGAGCGCTACGTCGGCCTCGACGGCGCCAGCGTCGGCATCGACCGCTTCGGCCTGTCCGCCCCGGGCGAGCAGGTGGCCCAGGAGCTGGGGCTCACGGCCGAGCACGTGGTGGGGGCGGCGTTGGGGCTCTTGTAGGTCCCCGAAGCACGACTCCGGGCCTTCGCTCGGCGCTATCGAGTCGACCGCTGATCCCGCAGCTGCTCCGGCCGCCGAGGCTCCAGGAGAGCGCCTCCAGCAGGTAGTAGGTGTAGACGCCGTGCCCGAGCTCGTCGTCCTCGCGTGCGGGGCGTCCGGGGGTGGTGGCGAACAGGCGCGCCTCGCCCGCGGACATGGCGGTGGGGCGGGCCACGAAGCTGGCCACCGCCTCCTCCGTCAGCTCGCGCTCGGTGGGCTGCACGGACGACTCGCCATCGCCCTGGAAGCAGGCGTCCACGATCAGGGCCTTGCGCTCGGGGGCGAGGAGCGGGAGGAAGTCCTGCAGGACGTCCAGATCGATAGCGGTGCCGTCGAGATCGGTGGTGCGGCTGTCCCGGGCCAGCAGGTAGCGGTGCCAGCGCGTGCCGTCCCAGGCGCGGGTGCCGTGGCCCGAGAAATAGACCACCAGGAGGTCTTCACGGCGCAACTCCTCCCGCGCCTGCATCGTTCCTACATCGTTGCTGATACCTGATTCCTGATACCTGGCACCGACCAAATCAGCCGACAGTTCAGGGCTCCCGGAGAGCTGTCAGCTATCAGCATTCAGCCGTCAGCAAGATGGTTTGCGCTGGCCACTCCGAGAGCAGCCGGCACCCAGGCTGTGTTTCGGCAGCTTCGGCCGCAGCCTTCTCGGTATCGGACTTAGTACCTCGTTCGTAGCTGATTGCTGACCGCTGACCGCTGACCGCTCCCTGATACCTGATACCTGGCCCCTCACTCTGGGTCTACACCGAGATCTCCGATGCGCCCGTCTCGAGGTTCCGCCTGGAGTACAGCTCGTTCAGGTCGTGGACCGCGTGTTCGACGAGGCGCTGGTCGAGCAGGATTTCACCCGGCAGCCGTGGCCGCGGAGAGCAAGGGAGCCCGGCCGACCTCGTGACCGCTTCATCTGGTTCAGTGCGCATGTCCACGGCGCGTCCCTTTCCTGCTGCGGGGTGGCTGAGCAGACGCGGCATCTCCCATCCTGACTCCTGTGATCCCGCCGACAGGAGAAGCCAGCCCATGTCCAGGGATCGACCGCTCATTTCTGAAGAGCACCAGGGGCCAGAACATCCCAGGGTCTGACATCTTCTTTGCAGGGAGTCGGAGCGCCGGGCTGAACTGTCGAACCCGAGACGCCCCCTGCGGGGGCATGCGTCAAGAGATCGTCTAGGCGGGGGATATCAGCGCCCCTTCTGCTCTCTATGTACGAACGAATGTGGGGAGGGGGGGGGGCGCCATGCCATCTCATCACCGGAGACGGCCAGCCACAGCGGACGAAGGAGCGATGTGGGTTCATGGGAGCTGACCTCGACACGACCCCGGCTCCCACGCCCGAGGAGCGCGCCCCTGGGGGCATCTGGCCCGCCGTTGGGGCAGGAGATGCGCTCCGCCTGGAGCTGTGTCGGACCATGGAGCTTCTCGCCAAGCTCGATGAACTGGATCGACGCCTGGCGCACTTCGGGGGTACCCTGGCGCAGGAGGAAGATCCGATGAGCGCCGAAGACCGCTTCGGTGGGACGCGCCCGGAGGTGCTGGACTTGTTGTCTCGCCCCTCTTGCCCTGCTCGCGACTCGAGGGGACTCCCTGCGCAGTACGGCGGCGGAGGTCGGCCCCGGGGCGCTGGCGGAGGCTCGATCGGGGGCGCGGGATGAGGCGGCGCGACGGGCGCGGTCAGGGTCCCGGGGGTGCTGTCGCGTCGCGCGCCCCGAAGAGCGGAGCTGGAGCAGGGGAGGATCTCGAGCGGCCCGAAGTCGAGCGGAGGTACCAGACCACGAGCGGACAGCCCCTGGAGGTCGTCGGGGCCGACGACCGAGAAGCCTGTGATCGCCTGTTGCGGCGCGCGCTCGCACGGAACGACCCGGAGCAGGTCATCCAGCTCTGCTGGAGTCTCTTCAACCGCCCGCTGTTCCTCCGCATCCTGGACCGGGGCATCCCCGAGGATCAAGCGGAAGACGTGCTCCAGGAGGTCTTCGCGCTCCTGCAGCGGGAGTACGAGCGCGTGCGGGGTCCCAGGTTGCAGGGCTGGCTGTGGACCGTCACGGACTACGAGTGTCGAAGGCACCACACCGCCCGCCGACGGACACTCTGTTGCCGGGAGGCCGCGGCGGGCCAGGTGGCCGCGAGCGGAGCACGCAGCGACACGCGGCTCCCCGACATCCTTGTGGACCAGCGCAGAGAGGTCGCGGCCGTGCTGGAGTTCCTGCGGCAGCTCTCGTCGTACGAATCGACCCTCCTGGAGACGGCGCTGATCGGGGGTGCCACCACCCAGGAGGTTCTGGACCTCGTCCTCGGGCGCTTCGGCCAGCAGCTCGACGCGATGCAGCTCGCCCGCCAACGACACCGCCTTCGCCAGCGGCTCAAGGAGCACCTGGCCACCTGGCGCCCAGCGGGAACAAAGGGGAACAACCCATGACGATCGAAAGCCACGCACGACTCGCGGAGTCCGGCCTCTTCGATGGTCCGGTAGACCCGGCGGCGGTGGCCGCCTGGCCCACGTGGGCCCGTGAGCATCTCCGCGTATGCCCAGAGTGCCTGTCCCTGCTCGACGCCGAGCGGGAGCTGCGCAGGGTGCTCGCGCTGCTCGCGGAGCGAGACAGCCATCCGCGGCGATTGCCTTCGCCCGCGGAGCGCAGGGACCGGCTGCGTCGCCGCCAGGCGCCCCCGCCGGACGCGCTTCCCAGGGGGCAGGTCGCGCTGCCGCGGCGGAGTATGCGGGCAGGTGGGAGTCCCCTGGAGCTGGTCCGGACCAGCCGTGGCGTACGCCTCTGGCACCCCGACGCGACCGAGGTCCTGGTCGTGGTCGGGGGGCTCTGTATGATCCCGGCGGTGATCCGGCACGCACGGGAGGAGACACCGGGGATCGCCCTGGACCTGGAGATCCGTCCTGAGCACAGCGCCGAGGTGCTGGCGGTCGCGGCCCGAGAGCCCCTGGAGCCCGAGCACTGGGTCCTGTGGTTGCAGGATGCCCTGGCCAGCGGGGGGCTCGCAGCACTCGTGGAGGAGGGCACCTCCGAGTTCGTCCACCTCGCCCGGGTCACCCTTCCCGCGCCCCTGAAGGCATCCCTGCTGCGGTTGCGGCCCGATCCGCTCCCTGAAGCCACCCCCGCGGTGGCCGGTCTGCTCAAGCAGGCGGCCCAGGCGGGACGGGAAGACCGGGTCGTCAACGCAGCGGAGCTGTACCAGCGGGCGTTGGAGCGCGCGTTCTCCGACAACGACGATTCCGGGCAGATCAAGGCGGCCATGGGCCTGAGCCTGGCGCTGCGGGGGCTGGGCTACGAGGTGGACGCCGACCGCGTGTTGCGGTGGCTCATCGATACACATGCCTTGGACCGACTCGGTGCTGGTCGGGTCTGCCGCCACCTGGCGACCGATGCGGTCAACCGCTTGGACCTTGAAGCCGCCGATGACTGGCTGCGGGATGCCGAGGCGATCGAGGGCGTCGATGCGGTCTGGGTGCGCGTGGTCCAGTTGTGCGTCGCCGTGGGCCGGAGGCATGATGCCAAAGCGTTGGAGATCGCTCGGTCACTCCTCGGGTCCGATCTTCCGGAACCCACCCGGCAGATGGTCCAGCTCCACAGCGCGTTGGCGCTCGCACGCATGGGTGAGCCTGAGGCCGCAGCGGCCGAGGCGGAGGCGATCGACTGGCCTGCGTCGCTGCCCCTGGAGACCAGTCTGGCACGTGCTTTACTGGCCCACGAGATCCGCGGGACTGAGGACGCATCGGGAGGTTGGGAGCCTGCTCTCGCCGCTGTGCAGCGCGATGTTGCATCGCGAGATGGGGGAATCCTCTCGACATGGGACCACCCCCCGCTCCTGGAACTGGCGGAGTCCGCTCGCAGATCAGGGGACCAGGAGGCCGCCTGCAGGCTCTTCCGGATGCGCTTTCTCGACAGCCGTCGCGCCATGGACGAGACAACGCGGTTGCTCGGTGTGGCGTCCATCCACGATGGGCTCCTGCTCTGTGGTCCGAACGATGACTCGCGGCTGCGATTTCTCTCCTTGCCGAGGAAGCAGCTCCTCGGTCTGGTGGCTCAGGCACGCGATGAGCTGAGGGGTGATGGGCGCCTTGACGCCTGCCGGACCCTGGGTTCCCTGCTCTTCGCCTTTGGAGGGCCCGGCGAGGAGCCGCTCTGGATCGGCTCGGATGGCCTCCTGGCCGAAGCGCCGATGTTGGCCGTGGCCCTCTCCATGGAGAGGGCTGGAGCCGTGCCCCCCATGCGGGAGCTGGTGGGCCTGCGGCGGCCCCCATTGAAGCGGGGCGCCAGCACGGCCATCGCCAGCTTCGCGGACGCGCTCGGCGATCTTCCCTGGGCCGCCCGGGAGGTGGCGCGGAGCGAAGCGGCGCTCTGGCTCCGCGGCAAAGAGGCCACCCGCGGCCGTCTGTGCCTGCACGAGCCCATAGGGCTGCTTCACCTGGGCCTTCACGCCCGCCGCGAACAAGGGGCGCCACAGCTTCTCTTCGCCGACGGGCCCATGGGGCCGATGGAGATCGCTTCCAACCCCCTGCCCGGTGCCCCCGTGGTGCTCCTGGCGGGCTGTGCGACGGGCGTGGCCCAGGCGGCCGCCGGGGTAGAGCGTTCCCTGGCCGACGCCTTCCTGCGTGCGGGTGCGTCGGCGGTCATCGCGACCCGCTGGCCGGTCGAGGACAGGGAGATCATGCCTTTCGTGCGCGCCGTGATCGAGGCGTGGCCCTTCCAGGACATCGCCGTCGTCGTCACCTCCATCTGCAGCCGACTGCACCGTCAGGGCCACCCCGCCCGGTGCTGGGCCGCGCCCGTCGTATATTGAACTTTCTGCTCTTTGTGACAGGACTTCCTTCCGCGCACTCAGGGCGCGGGGATGGGTCCCTCTTCCCTGAAACGAACAGGAGCGTCTCATGGGTGTCTTCGACGAATGGCCCGAGTTCATGCCCACCATCTCCCTCGTGCTGACCGTCAGCAGCGACGTGCTGACCCTCGGCACGTCTGCCGTCGAAAACGTCGGTGACTACGACTGGAGCCCAATTCAGCTTCGCGGCACGATCCTGAAGAACGGCAGCAAGGTCGCCAACCTGTCCATCGACTCCGGCACGGGTGCCATCACGCTGGCCAGCGGGATCGCCGTGTCCAACGGCGACGTGATCGAGGCCCGCTTCCACTTCGTGGGCACGATCTCCGATCCCTTCCTGGGGCGGATGATCGGCGAGCGTTCCTGCTTCATGACCGTCGCCGGCGACGGCAGCACCACCTTCGACGACACCTACAACGTCATGCCGGTGCCCTCCTGGAACCTGGCCTTCGGCTGGGACGGCACCAACAAGCTCGAGGTCGGCGTCATGGTGCTGGACGACGACGGCGCCAGCGAGGACATGCAGCTCTCGACCCGCCTGCTCGGGATGCCCCAGAGCAAGGAGAGCGGGGTGAGCATCGACCTGTCGAACACCAGCACGGCCCAGACCCACACCGCGGACTTCTCCGACGCGGACCTCGAGGTCGCCTGCGAGATGTCCTTCGCGCTCTCCACGGGCAACAGCAACCCGCGGGTGAAGGACACCATCCGGCTGATCCTCTTCGAGGCCGCCGAGATCGGAAGCTACCCGGCAGGGTTCCCCAGCAGCGGCACGATGCTGGAGGTCAGCAAGCCCACCGGGACCTGGTCGGCCGAGGTCGCCGAGCCCGCATAGCCGGGCCCTCGTCCTGCTCGCCGGGGTCGCTTCCGGGTGGCCCCGGCGTCAGCCTGTACGGGCGGCCGCGATGAGCGCCCGGGTCGTCGCATGCCGAGGGTGAGCCCAGACCTCCCACCAGTTCCGGTTCCATCATTCCCTGCCTTCGAGGCGTGATACATGCGGAGTTGTGTCGCCGAGCATCGCCCTGAGCGCCGGTGCAGCGGCGACATCGACGCGGACGCGGGCGCCCTGTTGCTGCTGGTAGCGAGC
>JBDRKM010000107.1:0-2721 GCA_043814015.1 Pseudomonadota bacterium | reverse complement strand
CGCGACCAAGCGCCCCGCGCCGCCCATCAGGCGGCGAAGATGGGGGGGAGGGCGCGTGTCGCGCCCGATCAGGGGGGGAAGAATCTGTCTTCCCCCCCCAAAAAAAGGGGCGAGGTCCTCGTTGAGGCCGTGGCCGAAACGGGGACCGTAGTCAAGCTCCCCACGCCCCGCGATCCCCGCGCAGGCGGCAAGATCGCCCATTCTCCGGTTGACACCGGCGAGGGGCATCGGTATCTTTCAGCCGGTTCACACCCCCCGGGGCCGTGGTGGCGCCGGTCAATGGAGGAGACATGACTTCGAAGTTCGCTTTCGCCCTGATCGCGTCCACCCTGGCCTTCAGCGTCGCCTGCGGCGAGGAGAAGACCGACGACACCCAGATCGAAGATCCCGGGTGCGAAGTGGGAATCGACGAGACCATCCCCGCGGACGGCGCCACGGACGCCTACTACCGCGCCGACATCGAGTTCCAGCTCGACGACCCCGACGAGTCCAGCCCCACCATCACGCTGTCCCAGGGCGGCACCGACGTCCCGGGCAGCACATGGCTGAACGATGACATGGACGTCGTCTACTTCACCCCCACCGCCCCCCTGGCCCCCTCCACCTCCTACACCGCCACCCTGAGCTACTGCTCCGGTACGCCCTCCATCAACTTCACCACCAGCGCGCTCGGTGCCGAGCTGACCGCCGATGTGGTCAGCCAGACCTACGTGATCGATCTGGCCACCGCCCGCTTCGTGGAGCCCGCCGGCGTGGGCGAGCTCATCGGCGAGTTCGTCACCATGAACGTGCTCGTGGGCGTCACCGAGGTCAGCGGCTCCGAGATCACCATGATGGGCGCCCTGTCCGTCGAGGGCGGCACCGAGCAGGACTTCTGCACCCCCACCTTCGACTTCCCGGCCGCCGACTTCTCGGAGACCCCCTACTTCGTGGTCTCCGCGGATGAGATCACCCTGTCCGTGGCCGGCTACGACATCCCGCTCAAGGATCTCGAGGTGTCCGGCACCTTCGCCTCCGACGGTACCTACTTCGGCGGCGCGGTCCTCGGCGGCACGGTCGACGCCCGCGACATCGTCGAGATGATCGACGAGGTCGACACCTGGGAAGACGCCTGTGCCCTCACCGCCTCCTTCGGCGCCCCCTGCGTCGCCTGCGACGACTCCGTCGAGGCCTGCCTGACCCTCCTGGCGGATCAGATCGTCGCCGAGCAGAACCCGGGCCAGGTCCTGGAGGTCGTCGGCGAGGACGACCCGCGCTGCAAGGAGTAGTCCTCCGCCCATCCTGAGGCCCGCCCGGCCCCACCGCTGGGCGGGCTTCGTGCTTCAGGGGAGCGAGAGCCCGGCCTCCGCGCAGAAGGCCTGGAAGTCGACGGGCGGCGCGGCCTCGAAGGAGAGGCGGGCGCCCGTGGTGGGGTGGACGAAGCCCAGGCGGGCCGCGTGCAGGAGCTGGTGATCCAGGCGCTCCTCCCAGCCCTGCAGCGCCGCCGGCAGCCGTGCGCGGCCACGGTAGAGCGCATCACCCACGATGGGGTGCCCGGCCTCGCTCAGGTGCACGCGGAGCTGGTGCGTGCGGCCGGTCTCCAGCTCACAGGCCAGCAGCGCCACGCCGACCCGCTCGCCGAGCTTGCGCCAATGGGTGACCGCGCGCTTGCCCCCCGCCAAGACAGAGGCGAAGCGCATGCGGTCGCGGGGATGCCGACCGAGGAGGCTCTCGATGCGCCCCTCCAGGAAGCGGGGCACCCCGAACACCACCGCCAGATAGGCGCGCTCGATGTCGTGGACCGCGAAGGCCGCCTGCAGGGCGCGCAGGGTGCGATCGTTGCGCGCCACCACCAGCAGGCCGCTGGTGCCCTTGTCGATGCGGTGCACGATGCCGGGCCGCTCGCCGAGCCCCTCCTCCCCCAGGCCGGGCAGGGCGTGCAGCAGGGCGTTGACCAGCGTGCCGTCCCGGTGGCCACGGGCCGGGTGGACCACCAGGCCGGCCGGCTTGTCGAGGACCACGAGGTCGTCGTCCTCGTAGAGCAGGCGCAGCGGGATGGCCTCGGGGGTCAGCTCGGTGGGTGGCGGCGGGGGGACGCGCACGCGCACCTCTTCGCCGCCGCGCAGGCGGGTGGAGGGGCGCGCCTGGGCACCGTCCACCTCCACCTCGCCCTCCCGCACCAGGGCTTGCAGGCGCGCCCGCGAGAGCTCCGGCAGGGCTTCGGCCAGGAAGCGATCCAGGCGCCCGGCGCCCGGGGGCGCCCGCAGCATCTCTTCGCGTTGTTCGCCCAAGGCCGCTTCAGCGACCCATGCGCGCCATGTAGCCGCTGGCCAGGCGCTCCGGGTCCACCTCGAGGGAGCGCGCCACCGAGCGCAGGTAGCCGCGCACGAAGGTGGCGGCGGGTAGCGCCGCGTACTCGTCGGCCTCGATGGCCTCGAGGTAGCGCCGCGCGATGCGGGTGGAGGCGGCCAGATCGTCGATGGAGAGGCCCTTGGCCTCGCGCAGCCGCCGCAGCAGGGCGCCGGAGTACCCCAGCTCGTAGATCATGTTCTGCGGATCATCGGCCCTCGGCGCCGCGGGTGGCGGCAGCTCGATCACGGAGGCCTGGGAGACCTGGGGCTCCGCGGGGCGCAGGGACGCCACGGGCTTCGGCCGCGGCGCGGTCACGAGGGGGTGGGGTGGCGCGGCGGCCGGAGCGGACGCGGCGGCCTGGGGCGGAGCCGCCACAGGGGGCGGCGCGGG
>JBDRKM010000106.1:0-18504 GCA_043814015.1 Pseudomonadota bacterium | reverse complement strand
GCCAGGGCCGCGACCGGCGCGCGGCCGGGCTGCCAGCTCTCGCGCACGGCGCGCTCGCGCGGCGGCTCCTCCTCGCCGGCCTGGGAACGCGCGCGGAACAACACGGTGCGCTGCTCCTCGTAGCCCCGCCCCTGCCCCGCCATGCCCGTCTGGATCGCGGCCAGCATGACGCCCGCGTCCACGAACCGCGCCTCCGGCTCCTTCCGGGTGGCCCGCGCCACGACCTCCGCCAGCCACGCGGGGACCTCGGCCCTGGCCGTGCGCACGTCGGGGATGCCGTGGACCGTGTGCGCCTTGTAGCAGGCCTTCCAGCCCGCATCGGGGGAGACGGGCGGGTACCCTGTGAGGGCCTCCCACAGGCACAGCCCCACGCCGTAGACGTCCGTGGCCGGGGTGGCGGGGGCCGCCTCCCAGCGCTCGGGAGGCAGGTAGGCCGGTGATCCCACCACCATGCCGGCGACCGTGACCGCCGCCGCGTCGGCCGCCCGGGCCACGCCGAAGTCCACCAGCTTGGCGGTCTCGGCCGTGAGCATGACGTTGGCCGGCTTCACGTCCCGGTGGACCACCCCCGCCTCGTGGGCATGGGCCAACCCCGCGAGGATCTCGCAGGCCACCGTGCAGGCGGCCTCCAGCGCCAGGGGACCATCGCGCGCCACGCGCTCCCGCAGGGTCTCCCCCTCCACCAGCTCCATCACCAGGAACAGGTCGGCGCCCTCCACGTGGACGTCGTACAGCCCCACGATGGCGGGGTGCCGCAGGCGGTCGAGCACCCGCTGCTCAGCCACGATGCGCTCGCGGACCGCCGGGTCGGCGGCCAGGTCGGGGCGCAGCGCCTTGATGGCCACCACCCTGTCGAGGCTCGTGTGGCGCGCCCGGAAGACCCGCGCCATGCCCCCCTCGCCTATCAGCGCCTCGATCCTGTAGTTCCCGACCACTCGTCCGATCATCTGTCACCTCGGGACGGCAAGGGTAGCACAGGTGGCCGCCACGGAGCACGCTGGGGCGAGGTAGCAGGACCCCACCCTGCCCCCCATCCCCCAGACCCTCGACTCAGTCGCCCACCACGAGGCCGATTACGCCGTGGTGGCGCTGGTCACCCGGGCTCTCGGGCGCCAAAGGACGTCGGGGTCCTTCTCTCGCTCGATCCGATACTGGTATGGGAGCCTGGCCACGCTGCTGGGCGAACAGCTCGCCCAGCCGGTCTGGGTCTGGAGCACCGAGGTCCGCGAGGCCAGCCTGGCGGAGGTGGTGAGGGGAGAGATGCCCTCAGACGGCGGGACGCGCATCGAGCCGGTGGTGGAGCACGCCATCGAGAGGGGGAGCCGGCGGATGCTGGTGCTCACGGACGGGGTGTTCGGCTTCACGCCAGATCTGCTGGCAGGGCGGGTGAAGGAGGCGGGGCTGGAGATGGTGTTTCTGGTGCTGCGAGCGCACGAGGACTGGATGGACCACAGCGGGCTCCAGGCGTTCGCCAGGGAGGTGGTGGAGGTGAGGTGCTGAGAGGGGCACTGGACGGTCAACAGGTGTGGGGCGTGGGGTCCTGGCGCCTCCTTTCGCCACCGAGCTCGCCCCTCGACCTGATGGTGCCAGGCACCAAAGGCGTAGAGCTGCCCGGCCACATCGAGCGGAAGCCGCGGAAAACTCCCGTTCCAAGCTGGATGACCGCGTTCGCTCCGGCGACTCCGAACGCCGGTCCTTCCCGGTAGGGGCGCCCGGCAACGGGCGTCCCTACCGCGAAGCCTCAGGGCTTTGCTGATGGGTCTCTCCTTGCTAGGGTGATCCCTACATCCCGATGGAGTAGAACACGAAGAGTGCTCCCCCGTCGTCGACTCCCCTATCGCTATGCAGGGCACCAACCGCGAGGTCGTCGCTTCCGTCGTCGTTCAAGTCACCTATCCCTGAAACCCAGTAGCCAAGCATGTCGCCTTGGGATTCTCCCTCTATTCGAACATCTGCAACTGCGAGCGGGACACTGCCAGAGATCGGTCCGAGCACCAAATACACCGCGCCGGAATTGCTTCCTACGGGATCAGCGTAGTAGGCGCCCACCAACACCTCGGCGTGGCCATCATCATCTACATCACCAGCACTCGCAACAGATTTGCCTGCGTAGTCAGTAGCCGCCTCTCCGAGCAGCGTGGCGTCAACGGAAGAGAGGCTCAGTGAGCCTGACCGTGGGCCGAGGACGACATAGGCCCCACCAGAGCCCATCAGACCCGTAGCTCCGACAATCAGGTCTCCATACCCATCCGCATCGACATCTCCCGCATCCGCCACCGCGTGCCCTGCGTGGTCGTAGTCATCCTCCCCGAAGAGGACAAGATCGGCATCTATCGAGTCGGAGACTCCAGATGCCGGGCCGAAGAACACATAGACAGCACCGGCGTCATAACCTCCGTCATCGACGTGGTCCGCGCCCACCACGATGTCGTTGAGTCCGTCACCGTCGAAATCTCCAGCACCTGAAACACTCCTGGCGAAATAACTTGAAGAACTCGAAGACCTTATCGCGGTGTCGGCATCGCTCAGAGAACCCTGTCCACTGATGGGGCCGTGGATGAGGTACACGACCTTGTCCGAAACGCCCGAGGTCCAGCCCGCGATGACAATGTCGTTCGTCCCATCGCCATCGATATCACCCACGCCATCCACACTATTGCCAGCATGTTCGTTTTCAGTCTGGCCAAGGAGGTGTGCGTGGGGGGCCTCGAGTGATGTTGACACGCTGATAGGTCCCGCCACCACCACCACCGAGCCCGCTTCTGTTGCGGCCTGGTCGTCACCAGGGGCGCCAATGAGCAGATCGTCCTGGCCGTCGCCGGTGATGTCTCCGGGCATCGACAGGGTGGTGCCTACTGTGCCCATGGTTCCAGTTGCGGTAAGCACGACAAGACTCGCTGTCATCGTCCCCTGTCCGGCTGGGATGCTGGATAGCACATAGACAGCTCCCGAGCTTAGATCATCGGTGTGGTAAGCGGGCGCCGCCACTACGAGGTCGGGTAGTCCGTCCCCCGTAAGGTCGGATCCACCGGCGTAGACGCAGCCAGTGTGATCACCTTCGTTTTCCCCGACCAGGATCGCGTCCGCGTCGCCGAGGAGCAGTTCGCCAGACGGGGCGCAGCCTGCGGCGCCGCCATCGCAGTTGTCATCCACGCCGTTGCCGCACTCCTCTTCCGCCGTGGGGTTTGTCGCTGCCTCTTCGTCGTCGCAGTCGGCCCCGCCAAAAACAGCTGCGTCGTAGCCGTCCCTGTCCTGGTCGTAGTCGGAGCCACCGTCGCAGTCCTGATCCACTCCGTCGTACCAGACCTCGCTGGCTTCCGGGTGGATGCCGGCGTCATGATCGTCGCAGTCGGTTCCTCCGCTGCTCTGGGAGGCATAGCCATCCCTGTCGGCGTCGGTGCCATCCACGCCGTCGCAGTTCTGGTCGATGTCATCCCCCGCAATGTCGGTGGCCGAGGGGTTGATGGATGGACTCCCGTCGTCGCAGTCGCCTTCAGCTTCCGAGAAGCCGTCGCCATCATCGTCGACCGTGTCGAGATCGGTGTCCGTGTCCCCCTCGGGAACCTCCGTGTCGAACTCTCCGTGGTCGGCCTCCCAGTCGTCCCACTCCTGAGGCCCCACCCAGCAGGAGGAGAGGAGAAGGGAAAGGACGCAGATCTCTCTGGTCATGGTGGCTCCCGGTCAGAGACCGATCCCGAGGATCACGTAGGCCGCACCGACATCGGAGGATCCGTCATCATGCGCTGGCGCTCCGATGAGCAGGTCCGCGCTGCCGTCACCGTTCAGGTCGCCTGCGGTGGACACCGAGGTGCCCGCTTGATCGGAGGCGGCCTCTCCGACGACTTTGGCGTCGGCGGCCGAGAGGTCGAGGGTGCCGGTGCGCGGGCCCAGGATCAGGTAGGCCACCCCGGAGGAGACACCTCCGGCGTCGGAGCTCTTGGCGCCGATCAGCACGTCGTCGAAGCCATCGCCGTTGGTGTCAGAAGCGCCCGCGACCGCGGAACCGGCGCTGTCGGTGGCCGCTTCGCCAAACAGTCGCAGGTCGGCGCTGTCCAGCACGACATCGCCGGTCATGGGGCCCAGGACCACGTACGCCGCCCCGGCGTCGCTCCCCCCGCTGTCCTCGTAGAGTGCGCCCACGATCACGTCGTCGTGACCGTCTCCGTCCATGTCTCCGGCCCCCGCCACGGACCAGCCCGCGTAGTCCTGGGCGGCAGCACCTTGCAGCCGGGCGTCGGACTCGGCGAGCGCGAGAAAGGAGGCGACCGGACCCAGGACGACGTAGGCCGCCCCCGCCGCGAGATCCCGCGTCGCGTTGAGGTAGGCGCCGATCACGAGATCGTCGATCCCGTCACCGTCCACATCGCCCGCCCCGGCCACCGAGGTGCCGGCGCGATCGTTGCTGGCCTCGCCCTGCAACAGGAGGCCAATGTCCGCGACGCAAAAGGACGCGGTGACCGGCCCCGGCACGAACCACGCCCCACCCAGGCCGCCGGCCATCGGCGTCCCGAGCAGCAGGTCCGCCCGGCCATCGTCGTCGGCGTCCCCCGCGTCTGCGACCGAAGAGCCCAGGACATCGCCGGCCAGGACGCCCGTGATCCGGAAGCCCACGTCCCCGAGATCGAGGTCCCCCGACACCGGCCCGGGGATCAGGTACACCGCGCCAGCGGCGGTCCCCGCCGCGCGGCTCATGTAGGCCCCCACGAGGAGATCGTCGTACCCATCGCCGCCGGGGTCGTGCACCAGGGCGACGGCGCTGCCGGAGTAGTCGCCGCTCTCCTCTCCGATCAGCCGCGCATCCGCCGCGCCAAGCGCTGGCCAGCCCGAGGTCCGGCCGCGGACCAGGTAGGTGGCCCCGGCCGCGCTCCCCCGGCACTTTGGCAGTACACGCGGGCACCTTACAACCTGCATTTTCAGCGTGTGTTCCCGTCTGTGCCCGGCCCCCACGGGCCTGTGCCCGCCCAAACCGGGCACTGTGCCCGCCTCCCGAGGGGATCCCCTGGCGCGGTGTCAGGGAGCCTGCCGGTCCCGCGCCGGGCGGTCTCCGGTGTGAGTCGGCGACGCCTCGGCGGAGCAGGCACCCCCCCCATCAAGCTCCCGTCGGCTCCTCTCCCCCGGCCATCCCCTCCGGCACCGTAGGCAAGCAGTCGGGCTCATCCCCAGGCTCCGTGCTGTCGCCCGGAGGCGGCGGCTCCCCGGTGTCGCCGGTGGCGTCGCCATCGGTCCGCTGGTCCGCGACGAGGGACCTGAAGGTGATCGTGTCCACCTGCACGGCCAGCTCGAGCAGGCTCCGGAAGAGGACAAAGCGGGGCTCGGACTTCAGGCGCCCGAAGCGGAAGGCGAACTCGTCCAGGTACGCCTGCAGGTGGTCCGCCTCCGCGGCGCTACTGTGCGTCCTGGCGAGCCACCGTTGAACGGCGCCCGAGACTCGCTTGGCCCCCGGCAGGAGAACGCCGGCCCTGCCGCAAATGGAAGCGGCATCGACGATGTGACATCGGTACGTGGCCCCTGCCGTCTGCGGGAGGGGCAGATTCTTATCGATGACCAGCGTGGCGCCGGGCATGACACAGTCTCGCAAGAACGCACTCAGCCCGGCCCCGACAGCATCGGGGAGCAGCCGGAGACGGCACCGCCCGAGCCCGGTCGTCCCCGACAGCTCGACGGCGATGACCACGAGCGCCTGCCCGGCAGCTCCCTGGCGAACGGGGCCAGGGTGCATCCTCCCGAGCGGCGTCAGGCCGACCTCCACGGACCCGGCGAGCCGGTCTCGGCCAGGTCGTCCCATGGCCGCACGAAGCCGGTGCAGCATGGCCCAGGCGGTCTGGTAGGAGCCGAGCCGAAGCAGTTTCTGCAGGTTCACCGCCGAGATCCCGTTTCTCGATGTCAGGTGCCACGCCGCGGCGAACCACGAGGTGAGCGGCGTGCGCGCCCCGTGGAACAGGGTCGCCGTCGTGACCGAGCTGCGACGTCGGCAGGGCTCACACCAGAAGCGCCCGTCTACCAGCCGGATGCCCTTGTGCCGTCCACATTTTGGGCAAATAAAGCCCCCTGGCCAGCGCAGCTCCTCGAGGAGGTCGAGGCAGGCGCGGTCGTCCGGGTAGGCCGCACGGAGCGCGGTCAGGTTACGGGGGCAACCGCGACTGGACGATGGCGCAGGAGATGGTCGCAGCGGTGTCATGCGGTCTGTATACCGTCCCCGCACCGGGATGGATAGGTCGCCCAGAGAAACCACCTTTGCACGTCGTTAGTCACAGCCTCTGGCTGTCAGGTCATCCATGGTGGGTGATAATCAGACAAGACGATGATTTGTAAGCCATGAATGGAAGATCCCGTATACCGCTCTCGAGCCTGTTTACTATTCACGCAGTTTTAAAGGACCTATTCACGATATCTTCATGCGGTCCACGGTAGAACGTCGTTTTTCGCGTGAACCTCTGTGACCCTGTAGGTGACTAGATCGTCGTAGACTGCTATTCATGTTCTGAAAGATCAGGTAATTCTGGGGCCGTTTTTTGTCGCCCCGAACGCCCTTGGGCCGTGGGATCATGGGTGGCGTCTCCGTGCCCGGACATCTCCCATGCCCCCTCTTCTGCCCACCCTGCCGCCCTGCACCCGCGACGGCCTCTGCACCACCGGCCTGATCGAGCTGGCGGCCAAGTACCCCTACGAATGGCCGCGGCTGCTGGCCAGCGGAGTGCCAGGCCGGATCCGACTCGGGCCGACGACGACGTTGCGGGAGGTCGGTCGGGCCGGGGCGTGGCCTACGCTGCTGGCGCAGGGCCAGCAGGACCCGAGGCGCGTGGTCCGGCAACGCCGCTGCTTCAACCGGCTGGTCGAGGCGGTCGGGGATGTGCCGGTGCTCCAGATCGACGAGCGGGAGATCGCCCGCATACGCCGGGCCCTGGGCACGGGTGCTCGCGGTGCCAAGCGGGATGCCGGCGTCGTGCGAAGTGAGATCAAGCAACTGCGGCTCGTGGTGTTCGAGCTCCAGGTCGCCGCCACCAACCGGCCGCGGATCGGGCTCGACGAGCCGCGGCGCCCCCCCAAGGTCATCATGTCTCCGGATGGCCGGTTCCTGGAGCGGCTCATCACAGCATGCGGCTCACTGGAAGTGCTGGCGGTGCTGTGCGTGGCCGTCACCGGCGCGACCGAGGCGCAGGCCCTGCGCTGCCGGCGCGAGCAGTTGCGCGCGCAGGGCCACCGCATGTGGGTTCCGGGGCGCACAACCACCAAGGGGCGCCGCATCCCGAGCCGGTACATCCACCTGAGGACATGGGCCCACCCCATCGTCACGGCCTGGGTCGAGCGCTGTGTGGCCAGGGGCCTGGGCGGGACCGGGCCGCTCTTCCCATCCCGGGGCGACCCGACCCAGCCGACGGGCGGGCTGGCCGATCTGCTCGACGCGGCCTGTCGACGCGCCGGTCTGTCCGAGATCCGCTGGAAGTCCTACGGGCGATGCATCGGCGATCCCCACCCGATGGTCGTGCAGCGCGCCTTGGAGCAGGCGTTGGCGCAGGCGGCGGTGCCAACAAAGAAGAAGCGTTGAGGGTGAAGGGCTGTTGCTCGGTCCATCCATGGCCATCGCGGGCGCCGGGTGAGCGCCGACGGGTTTCGGGAGGGACAGCCCTTCACCCGCCCCGCGGCTACTCGGCCACGCCCAGCACGAGGTAGGCCGCCCCGGCGCACTCGTCGCGGGCGAAGACACCGAACAGCAGGTCCGGGGTGCCATCTCCGTTCACGTCGCCGGCTCCGGCGACCTCGTACCCGAGGTAGTCGTTGGCATCCTCCCCGGTGAGCTTCGCGTCTGCCTCCACCAGGGGCCGGCCGGCCGGAGCCGGGGAGCCCAGCACGAGGTAGGCTGCCCCCGCGTTCGGCCCCGCGTCTCCGTTCTGCCCCGCCCCGATGAGCAGGTCGTCGTGGCCATCGCGGTTCACATCACCCGGCCCCGCGACGGAGTACCCGGCGCTCTCCTGCAGGCTGCCGTCGTAGCGCGCGTCGGCGGCCTCGACGGCGCGGCTGGAGATGATGGCGGCGCCCAGCACGAGGAAGGCAGCCCCCGGGGCCTCGGTGCCATGGGCACCCATGAGGACGTCGTCGTAGCCGTCGGCGTCTACGTCCCCCACGCCCGCGAGCCCATAGCCGAGGTAGCTGGGGGTCGTGTCGGTCCAGACCCTGGCCGCGGCCGCAGAGATGGTGGTGGCCGTCAGGTCCCCGGCGCCCAGGAAGAGGTAGACCGCTCCCGAGGCGCCGCGCTCGTAGGGAGCACCCACGAGGAAGTCGTCCAGGCCGTCTCCATCCACATCCCCAGCGCCCGCCAGGGAGGCGCCGACCGTCTGGGCGCTGCTCTCCCCGACGATGGGAAGGCCGCTGGTCTCGAGCAGCCCGCTGCCGGGGGTCCGGCGGCCGAGCAGGAGGTAGGCGGCACCGCAGTACGCGGTGTCTGTGGGCCCCCAGTACGGCGCCCCGACGAGCAGATCGGCGAGCCCGTCGCCGTCGACGTCACCTGCCGCGGCGACGCGCGAGCCGGCGCAGGAGGTGACCGTGCTGGTCCCCGTGTACGCGATGGCGTACTCCTCGATGGGACCTGGCTGCAGGTTCGAGGAGCCCATCACGAGGTAGGCGCGTCCCACGGCTCCGCTCCCTTCAATCCAGCTAGGCTCACCGACGGCGAAGTCCTCAAGACCGTCGCCGTCGAAGTCCCCGACGCCTGAGACCGACTCTCCCAGGCCATTGGTGCCTGTGTACTCGATGGCTGCGCCCAATGCACCCCCGGAGGGACTGGTGTCTCCCAGGACCAGGTAGGCCGCACCCCGGCTACCTCCGGCGTTGGGTGCTCCGACCACCATGTCTGCGAACCCATCTCCATCGACATCTCCGGCGCCGGCCACGGCCCGGCCAGCCCAGCTGTAGGACGCTCCGCTCCAGCGGTTCCCCACCTCCCCGAGGGAGGCCGACGAGGGCAGCGCGCAGTCCCCCGGATCCCCGTCACAGTCGTCGTCCAGCCCGTTGTGGCAGACCTCCTCGGCGCTCGGGTGCACCTCGGCCCGCCCGTCGTCGCAGTCTCCGTCGGCCACGGTCCAGCCGTCGCCATCGGCGTCCAAGGGGCCCGTGTCCGTGTCGCCGTCCGTGTCCGAGTCTGTGTCCGCATCGGCGTCCGTGTCCACCTCGGTGTCCCCGGGCACAGTGTCGGGCTCGCGGGCGTCGTAGGGCAAGCACCCGGCCCATGCCAGGACCAGGAGCAGGAGCGGGCTGCGCGTTCCCATGTCACCACCTCCCCACGACGGCGAATCCCGTCGGCGTGGGCTGCACGCGGAAGTCGGTCTTCGCCCACAGGAGGGCGGACCCGGCGAGGGCGAGGGCAGCGCTGGCGCCCTCCGCGATGGCCTGACGGCGCCGTGGAGCCACCTCGTCCTGGTAGATCGCTTCGGCCTCCGTATTGTCCTCGACCGAGAGGAAGTCGGCGTAGGCCAGGCGCGCCTGTCCGTAGACGTAGAGGGCGTGGCCGGCCAGCACGCCACCCGCGCCCGTGGTCGTGACATCCAGTACAAGGCGGCCCCAGGGGAGTCGACGGGAGGGCGCGGCCTGCACGGGTGCCAGGGCGACATCCACGCGCAGCACCTCGTCGGGCTCGACCGTGACCGTCCGCCGGTCGGTGGCGTAGCCGTCGAGGCTGACCTCGATCGTGTGTTCCCCAGCTCCGACGGGCTCGATGGTGCGCGGACCCGGGCCGACCACCGCGCCATCGAGGCTGACCGTGGCCTCCAGGGGGGTGGGCGCCCCTACCGCGAAGACTCGGGTGGGTTCCGAGCGCGGGTGGCAGTGACCAGCCAACGAGCCCCCCTCCGAATGGGATCAGCGCTGAGGCGATCCCCCACAGACACCGGCATGAGCGCCCACCACGGGCCCATCCCTAGGCTCCCCGAAGAACGACTACCCCACAGACACCAGCGCCCGGTCCCGTCGAACGCGACGCAGCGCTCGATCGGAACGCTCCTATAACCAAAAGGAAACCTGCGATATCCAGCGGGTGGGGCGTCACCCACGGTGGACGGGCGGGGCACGGCGCGCGCGGCTCCACCCAGATGGGCTCCACCGGTGTGAACATGAGGGCCAGACGGCCCGCCCGGACGGCATGGTGCAGGAGCCCGAGGTCGGCGCCGAGGAACTCGAGGACCCAGGCGAAAAAAACCTCGAGGTCCAAGTTCCCTGTCAGGGATGGCAAGGCTCGCCGATGCGCGCGCAGTCTCGCGCGCCTCCTTCCTCAGCACCCCAGTATGGCCAGGCCGGCCTCCACCAGCGCGCTCCACTGGCCCAGGCGCTGGCGGGCCGGCAAGACACCCACGGGGCCGAGCCGTTTTCCCAGACCTCTACTTCCGCGTCCTCTCCGGCATGTATGCCTGGACACCCTTTGGCGCTCGACGGGGCACGATGCCCGGATCCAGCTCACCGGGCGGGTAGATCAACAGCACCCAGAGCCGGGCCATCCTGCGCGCCAGGAGCATCTCCCATGACCGACGTGCGTCCTCACCCTCGGGAGTCCTGGCTTGGCAGGCGGTGCCGCGGATCAGGGACCTCGGAAGCCCGTTTGCTGCCGCGACCGCCTGATACAGGCGCCGTAGGCTGGTGGACAAGTACGGGTTTTCCGGGTCGCCCCTTGCGCAGAGGCCGTGCAATTCGGCGACAGCGAGAAGCTCCTGCCGGAAGGGAGCGTGGGGGCGGCTCGGGCGTCGGTCCGCGTGGAAGAGGAGTTCGTTCGGCTCCCGCTCGTGCAAATCGGGAAACGCCCCCTGCAGCTCGACGACAGCCCAGGGCGGCAGCGGTATTACCCTATATGCCTTGGCCTTCGGGTGACCGCGCGTCTTGGGATGGCAGACCACCACCTGCTCCGAGCCAGGGGTCAGATCGAGAGAACTGACGAGCAGCCGGCGGATCTCGCTGTCGAGCAGCCCCGCCCCCACGATGAGAGCGACGACTGCCCGAAGCATCATCCCGAGCAGTAGCATGAATGCGGCGACATCGAACGGGTGGGGGGTCGGCCGCGCCGCGCGTGGGGTGCTCGCGCCGCGCGGCACGCTCCAGGACTCCTCCACCGGCTCCAGCCCCAGCGCAAGTTGACCCGCTCGAATGGCCTGCCGCAGGAGGGTCAGATCAGCTCCGACGACCTCGGAGACGAGCGTCTGTTTGTACCGCCAGACGTACTCCACCCTCATCCGCTCGAGCCGCGCCTCATCGATGCCAGAAATGAGAACACCTCCGAAGGTGCTGCGTGCCCTCGATGCGGCAGTGCGCTTCCGCTCCAGGCCGGAGTAGTCCGGCTCCTCGGCGTGCAGGAGGCCACCCGCGCCGGCCACGAGCCATTCTCCGAGCGTCAACTCTTGGGTGAGCGGAATCCGCGGCTGGCCCACCGAGAGAATAAAGTGCCAAGCCTGCGGGAAGCGACGTTTAAGTGGCTTGAGTCCAAAGATACTCGTCGCATCACGGCAGCAGGGGGATGCCAGGATCGCCGCATCCAGCTCCGCGGGCCCCGGGATGTCTCCGACATCCCGGAGGCGCGGAAGCGGGGCTATCCACGTTCGTTTGATATCAGGCATTTATGACTGCATCTCCGCGGCCGGACGCCCAAGCCACTGGGGCAGGACTCCTCCGGGCGCGCGGCGTTGGCGTCGGCGGGAGGTTCTACGGGAATGGGCATCGAGGGCGCGCAGCATGATAGCCTCCACAGGTCGATGTTGTTCTCCTGCTATTATACACCAAATGCTCAACATAACAACGTGAGGTGGCCGAACATGCAACCAGGCGCAATGGGGTTTCCCCTCCTTCTAGGCCGTATATTGAGCGTTCTGCGCAGAGAGGCGCGGGTAAGTCAGTGTGCGTTTTCGGCCGAGGTTGACATCGGCGAGGGTACCCTCGCCTGGCTCGAGGCCGGGCGGAGCAACGCCTACGCCGCGCAGCTCTTCCTTATCGAACGGGGGCTGATCGCGCGTGGCGTCCTGACGCAGCCCGGGCAGATCTTCGCATTGCTCGATCACCTCGTGGTAGTCCTCGCTGCGCGGGATGTAGCCGTGACCCACGGTCGCGTGGCCACCCTCTCCGACCACGACGCCGTCGCTGCGCTTGACCGCATCGTGGGCACCGTGGTCCAGGGTTTCCTGGACAAGCGACAGGAGGGTGGTGCGGCGGTCAGCACCTCTGCCGTAGGCGGGCTCGCCCTGATGGGGGGTCTCGCGGGCCCTGTCACGCAGCGGAAGCGACGGCGGGGGAGGAAGAAGGAATAGCGAGGGCTGGGTGTAGCGCGGCGTTGGTGCATGGCGTTGTTGCACGGCTCGGATCGGAGTCGAAGCCGTCGTCCAGCTGCGCCTCTCAGGCCCTGATCGCCCGCGACTCCGGCACCCCGAGGGTGGTCATCCTGTTGATGATGTTCACGCCGATCATCGCCTCCCTCTTCTGCCTCTCGAATGTTCGCGCTCGCAGGCGGTCGCGACGACCTGTTTGAAGCGGAACATCCCGTGCCGTCCGGTCCGACGGACCTCGGGCCTGCTGGTGAGCCCCAGACTCCCTTCTCCGCTGTCCATCCGAAGGCGGCCTGAAACCCCGAACTGTCTTGGGGTCGCCAGGTCTCGCGGAGGGGAGGACCGCGATGGCAAGGAAAAAGGGTGACAACCCGAGGCAGAGGTACACAGCGCAGGAGCGGGAGGTGGCTGTGGCGGAGGTCCGCGGGCACCGTGCACTTTCCCGCGGCGTTCTCGCTGGTCGCGGCCGCCAACCCCTGCCCGTGTGGCTGTGTAAGCACCGTCTGCCCCCCAGCCGCCGGGGGGCTGGGGCTCGGCTACGATGCAGCCTCCAACACGGAGGTGTCTCATGGGAGCAGCGTGGACCCGGTGGACTCGAGAACAGGCCCGCGAGGTGATCGAAGAACTCGACGCGAGCGGACAGAGCGTGGCAGAGTTCGCTCGCCGGCGTGGGCTTCATCCCGCGCGCATCATGCGTTGGCGGAGCCAACTTGGAGGGGAATCCCAGCCCGCGGGGGTCCGCCTGGTGGAGCTGGTCGCCCGGCGCGAAGTGGTCCGGGGCGGGCTCCGGGTGCACTGCCCGTCAGGCCACGTCATCGAAGTCGGTGAGGTCGATCTGCTCGCCGGCCTGCGCGCGGCCCTGTCGGCTGTAGCGGAGGTGGGGGGATGCTGATGGCGCCGGGTATGCGTGTGTTCGTGGCGGTCGATCCGGTGGATCTGCGGGCGTCGTTCTATCGGTTGGCCGCGCACGTGCGAGGTACGCTTCAAGCGGATCCGCAGAGCGGACACCTGTACTTCTTCCTGGGAAAGGGAAGGAACCTGGTGAAGATCCTTTTCTGGGACCGTGATGGCTATTGCCTATTCTCGAAAAAACTGGAGCATGGGCGGTTTCATCTGCCGGCCGCCATCCCGGAGGGAGTGGTCCGCCACGAGGTCGACCTGGCGACGCTGACGCTGCTGCTGGAGGGGATCGATCTGCGGGGTTCCCGGCGACGCGCGCCCTGGCAACCACCGCGCTTCAGCGACACAAGGCCGATGTATTGATCGGAATTTTTCAATATTAGATGGCCACGAATTACAGTTTCGGATAGGTGGCTTCATGGTCGCCACCGAGTCCACACAGCTCGCCGTCAAGCTCCTCCGGGAGCGGTCACGGGACACCCTCGTCGATGAACTGGGCACCGTGATGGCGCAGCTCAGCCTCGAGGAGGCGGTGGGCTTCCTCGCGGACCTGCTCCTGGCCGCGGGGGCCGATCGCGATCACCTCAAGGCCCGCTTGGCGACGCTGCTGGCGACCAAGTTCGGGCGCCAGTCCGAGCAATCGTCTGCTACCCAGTTGGAGCTGTTCGCCGAGGTGCTGCGCCGCGTCGCGGGCGAGGCAACCAACCCGCCAGCGTCGCCAACGGACGAGACGGCGCCGACGCCCTCGCCCACGGCGACAGCCGCCACGCTCATCGAACAGACCAACGCCGAGGTCGAGGTGGAGGCCGCGGCCCAGCGAGCGTTGCGGAAGGCGGCGCGCGAGGCGCTGCGGGCGCAGCAGGGCGAGCAGACCGGCGCCGACAAGGACGTGCCCTGGCCCACCCACCTGCCGATGCGCGAGGAGCGGCTTCCGGTACCCGAGTCTGAGCGGCTCTGCCCGGACTGCAAGCAGGAGCGCGCCGTCATCCGCTACGAGCTGAGCTGGCGGATCGAGTACAAGACCACGGCCGAGGTGGTCGTGACCTGGATCCCGGTGGTGGCCTGCGCGAGCCACCACGGCGGCCCGTACACACCACCGGTACCCCCCAAGCCCGTGGACAAGGGGCAGATGGGCTTCAACCTGGCGGCGCGCTGTCTCTGGCTGCGGACCACCCACAACCTGCCCGTGCGACGCATCGCCGAGATGATGCAGGCCGAGGGCGTCCCTGTGACCGAAGAGATGGTCCACACGCTGATCTGCACGACCGGCGAACGAATCAAGCCCGTGGATGAGGCGATCCATCAGGCTGTCCAGGCCGCCGCCCTCGTGAACATGGACGACACGCCCGTCGATATCCTCGACGGAGAGAAGGAGCGGAAGGCCAGAAAGGCGCGGGTCTGGCTCGCGCTCGGGGACGGACGCTTCGCCTGGTTCTTCGCGACCAGGACATGGAAGGAGAGTGAGGCGGAGCTGGCGCTCGGGCCCATCAAGGGCACGCTCCAGGGCGACGGCTACAAGGGCTTCCCCAAGTACGCCAGGCGCCAGGACGTGAAGCTGGGTAAGCACCGTCTGCCCCCCAGCCGCCGGGGGGCTGGGGCTCGGCTACGTGCGGTTGTCAACCCCCGACCCGGCAGAAACCCCGGACACCCGGCTGGCGGCGTGAGGCTGGCGGAGGGCTCGGGGTCTGACCACCGGCGGTAGTCGCCCCTCGCCCCGGAGCGTTGGAGGTCTGGACGGGGTCGGCCGCACTGAGGCCGGGCCATGGGTGGGTCGAGGTGCGCCGAACGGAGCGAAGCGTGCTTCGCTGGGTGAAGATCAGTCCAGGGTGAGGATGGAGGCGGCGAGGAACCTGGTGGCCTCGAGTCGCTGTTTGTGAGGGACGGCGAAGGTGGCGTGGATGCGTCGGGCGGCGAGGTGGAAGAGGGGCCTGCGCTCCGCGGGGTCCTGTTCGAGGACCGTGTCGGCGATGGCGGTGAGCCAGAAGAATCGGTCGAGGCGCCTCTTGGTGCCGAGGGCGAGGTCCACGAAGGAGGCGATGCGCTCCTCCATGCAGATGTCTGCCTCCTCGAGGCGGTTGCGTTCGCGCTCCGCGGGATCGAGGGCGCGATCCTGCGCGGCGCGGCGCTCGCGCCAGAGGGCGAGGGCGATCTCGAGTCCCTCACGGACCTCGGCGATGTTTCGGGCGATGCCGAGGAGGTAGCGGGCGTCCACGCCCTCTGGGAGGGTGTTGGCGCGGCGCTTGCCATCGAAGGTGGCGATGGCGTCGACGACGGCGCCGAGGGGGTAACGGGCGATGGCGTCGAGGAGGTGGCCCTCAGGATCGTCGAAGGCGAAGCGTGCGAAGGCGTCGGCGAGGGCGGCGCGGACCTGGGGGTCCTGGCGGGCCTGTCGGGTCAGCCTGGCCTTCTCCTGCTTGCGGAGGCGGTCGCGGAGGGCGGCTTTGGCGGCCTGGACCTCTTCGGGTGAGGGCTTGTGGTCGAGATGTCTCTGGACGCGGGTGAGGCCGCCGTGGTCCTTCATGGGCTTGTGGTTGAGGGTGCGGGCCCAGGTGGTGACGGTGAGGGCGACGAGCTGCCTGGCGAGCTCCCGCGGGGAGGTGGGCAGCAGCGCCATGACCGGGGCGACCTGCTGGAAGAGGCCGAAGCCGCCCTCGATGTGGGCCTTGCTCTGGGGCCTCCCACGGGTAGACCGCTCCAGGACGGCGGGGGTGACGGCCTCGGCCACGGCGTCGGTGTGGTTGGAGGGCTTGTTGTCCAGGAGGATGGAGATGGGCGGGGATCCGGTGGTGGCGACGGCGTCCTGGGTGGCCTCGATGACGGCAGCGCCGTTCTCGGTGTCGGTGACGGCGGCGCCGACGAAGGCGCCGGAGGCGGGATCCACGAGCAGCTCGAGGTTGAAGGAGAAGTTCTCGGCGCCGATGCTCGCCCCGAGCTGGGTGCCATCCCCGACCCACTGGACGTTGGGGAAGAAGGTGAGGAACTGGCCGCGCAGGGCGTCCTCGTCGGGGGAGCGTCCGGAGCGGCGCTTGGCGTGGCGGACGCCGTGCTTGCTGAGGATGGTGCTGATGAGGGTGCGGCCGAAGGGCAGGCGCCAGTCCTGCTGGGCGTGCTTGCAGAAGCGCTTGAAGCTGCCTGTCCAGGCGGCATGGATGGCGAGTAGCTGCTCGACCTGGGGCTCGGTGGGGTCGGTGTTGGGGGCCGTGGCCTGGTTCTCGGACAGCCTGATGGCCTCCAGGCCGCCGGCGAGCCAGTCACGCAGGGTGCCGAGGGGGACGCCGGCGGCATCGGCGAAGAGGGGCAGCGGCACCTCCAGGTGGGCTTGGGCGAGGTCCAGGATGAAGTGGTGGAAGCGGTCGGTGTAGCGCCGGCGGACGCCTTGGTCCTCCACCGCGCCGGGGTGGTCGTAGACGAAGTCGCGGCAGGCCCGCAGGATGGGGGTGAGGTCGGCGTCCGTGGCCGGCGGAGGCGACGGCGGCCGGCCTGGCGGCAGCAGCAGCGCGGGCAGCGCGGCCATGATGTCGGCGCGCAGCTCGTAGGCGCGGGAGCGCGAGACCTCGAGCTTCTCGACCACCTCGACGGCGCTGGGGTGGGGCAGGCCGAACTGGTCGAGGACCGGCAGCGCGGCGATGGCCAGGCCGGCGAGCAGGACGGGGGCGACAGGGAGCTCTGGGTACGGTAGATGAGGCATGGCGGCGGGGGGTGGTAAGGGGCGGAGTAAGCAACCATTCCCTGCCCCATCTCCCGTCCGCCGACTACTCCGGGACCTCGAAGACCTTGCGTCCCATGAGCCAGATCTCGGGTCGGCCCTTATGGCTGACGACCCGGAACAGATCCAGGGTGCGCGTGGCCAGCTCCAGCGGGTCACCTACGGCGCCGCCGGTCTCGATCCGGGCGAGCACCTCGTCGGCGCGGCCGTGGTAGCGGTCCGCGGGGACCAGCAGCCCCCCCAGCGCATGGTGCGTTCGGTGGTTGTTGTACCAGGCGAAGTGTGGACCGAGCCGGCGCCGCAGCTCGCCGACGTCGGGGAAGGTCACGCGGTCCAGCAGCTCCTTGTGCAGGTTGCCGTTGAACACCTCGATCTTACCATTGGTTTGCGGATTATTGGCTTTGTACTGATCGACTCCGTACTCCTCCAGCAGCCGGCTGAACCGGCTCGCCCCGCGCCAGGCCCAGAAGGCCGAGCCCCCGTCGTGCATCACCGCCTCCGGCCGCCCGTAGCGCCGCACCGCCGCCTCGAAGCAGGAGATGACCGCGTCCGCGCGCTCCGCGTCGTCCAGGGCCCAGCCCGTCACGAACCGGGAGAAGTCGTCCAGCAGCGCCAGGATGAACACCGGCTGCCTGTGGATGTGGCGGTGCACGAAGTCCATGTGCCAAAGCTGGTTTGGCCGGACCGCCTCGTAGCTCCCCCGGTGGTCCTGCCGCCTCACCTTCGGCGGCAGGTAGCCCGCATCCTCCATCACCCGGCGCACCGTCTGCACCGAGACCCGCTGGCCCTGACGCCGCAACTGGTTCCGGATCTGGCTCGGGCCCAGCCCGGCCTGCTTCCTCCACTCGGCCAGGATCGCCGCGTCCCGCCGCGCCTCCACCTCCTGCGGCTCCGGGCCGCTGGTCGGCGACGGACCCTCGCCCCGTGCCGCCTTCGCCGCCTTCCGCTTCCACTCCCGCAGCGTGCTGCGCGCGATCTTCAGCTCCTCGGACGCGGGCCGCAGCCCGATGGCCGCCACCCGCTCCAGCGCCTGCGCGATCTGGGTGGGGGTGTACACCTTGGCCACCCTGGACCGTTTCGCCGATGGCGAGGGCACCTCCGCGGGCGCCTCCGAGGCTGGCGCCTCGCGGGGCTCCGCCTCGGGCACCGACCTCGCCGCGGCCGGGGCCGCCTTGGCCTCCTCGGCTGCCTCCATGGCGCGCCGTGCGTAGAACAGCCACGACGACATCGTCCCGGACGGTATCCCCAGCTCCATGCTGGCCTGGGCCGATCCAACCTCCATGGCGCGCGCAATCGCCTTCCGCTTCTCCTCTGCCGTGTACGTCCGCGCGTTCTTGCTACCCATCTCGACCTCCCGCGCGCTGGCCGCGGGCCGGACGAAGGTGTCCGGGGTTTCGGGTCAGCTACGCGGGGTCAGGGTGCGGCAAGAGCAGCTACGATGCAGCCTCCAACACGGAGGTGTCTCATGGCGTTGTTGCATGGCTCGGACGGGAGCCGAAGCCGCCCTCCGGCCGCCCGCCTCTCAGACCCTGATCGCCCGCGACTCCGGCATCCCGAGGGTGGTCATCCTGTTGATGATGGCCACGCCGATCATCGCCTCTCTCTTCT
>JBDRKM010000105.1:0-9279 GCA_043814015.1 Pseudomonadota bacterium | reverse complement strand
GCGGCGAGTACGGGCCGCCACGCGGTCGGTACCCAGTTCTCCGCGCCCCGAGCGGCGAGTACGGGCCGCCACGCGGTCGGTACTCGGGTCTCCGCGCCCCGAGCGGCGGGTATGGGCCGCCACGCGGTCGGTACTCGGTTCTCCGCGCCCCGAGCGGCGGGTATGGGCTCCTCTCCCAGCTGCGGCGAAACTCTTCCCGTTCCGTCTGGCAGGCAAACGCGCGATCCTGGCGCGCCACGATCCGGGACAAAAATGGTAATTGCTACGTCTTGACCCCTGTCTTCGAGATCCCACGCGATCTCGTCCAGGGTGGTCCGCGCGATAGGATCCCCTCCCCTTCCCGCCTGAGCCGCCCCCCATGAAGCGCCTCCTCCCCCTGCTCGTGATCGCCGCGCTCATGGCGGCGCTCGCTCTCTACCTGCTGCGCAGCGGGCCCAGCCACGATCTCCAGACCGCGAGCGCCGACCGGCCCGCCTCTGCCGCGCGCGACCCCGCCGCCGCGCCCAGGCGCGTGCCCGCCGCGGATCGCCCGCCCCGGGAGAACGCCCACGAACGCGCGTCCGAGGAGCGACCCGTGACGAGCCCCGAGGCCACCGATCACGACGAGGCCGCGCCCGAGAAGCCCACCATCTGGTCCCTGGACCCCCACGGTGTCAAGAGCGCCATCAGGGAGGCCCTGCCGGAGATCGAGCGCTGCTACCGGCAGGCTGCGGCGAAGGATCCCGCCCTCCCGGGCCGCATCACCGTGGGCTTCACCATCGCCACCGACGACACCGGCGCACAGAGCGGGCTGGTGATGGGGGCCGAGGTCCGTGAGGACTCCGCCCAACAGCGCGCCCTGGGCGACTGCCTGCTGCAGGCCACGGCTTCGCTGCGGTTCGAGCGGCCCACGGGCGGGTCGAAGGACGTGCTCCTCCCCTTCGACTTCGCACCGGAGAGAGCCCCATGAAGCGCCCCCTCGTGCTCCTGGGGCTCGCCGCCGCCGTGGCGCTCTTCGCGTTCTTGCTGCTCCACCGGGGCCCAGCTTCGAATCCCGAGGTCCTCGACATCCCGCCCCCTTTGGCGGCCAAGGTCCCAGCCCCTCCCGGCGCCTCCCGCGAAGCCCAGCCCCCACCCGCGGCGCCCGCCGACGAGCCCCCCCGCAAGCGCCACCGCCGCCGCCACGCCGCCTCCCAGCCCACCGCACCCACCGCCTTGGCCCAGGAGCCGCCCTCCGCCCAGGGGGGCGAGGCCCCCACCCCAGCGCGGGAGCCCACCGTCTGGCCCGCGAGCGCGGACGGCATCCACGGGGCCATGCGCGAGGCCCTGCCCGGCATCCGGCGCTGCTACGAGCAGGCCCTGGCCCAGGACCCCTCGATCGCCGGCAAGATCACCGTCGTCTTCACCGTCGGCACCACCGACACCGCCCCGGGCCTCGGCCAGGTGCTCAGCGCCGGCATCCAGGAGGCCACCATCCAGCAGACCACCATGGACGGCTGCCTGCTGGAGGCCATGGAGGCGCTGCAGTTCGACCCGCCGGTGGACGGCGACATGGAGGTGGTCTACCCCTTCACGTTCTCCCAGGGCTGAAGCGCACACCCACCCCCCGTGCCCCTGCTTCCCGGGCCGGCTATGAGCAGGCCCCCAGCAAGGAGGGCCCCATGCCCATCGTCGCCAAGCAGACCGTCGAGACCGAGAAAGAGCAGCTCCTCCACCGGATCCGCCACTCCACCGCCCACCTCATGGCCGAGGCGGTCCAGGCGCTGTTCCCCGGCACCCACCTCGGCTTCGGCCCCGCCATCGCCGACGGCTTCTACTACGACTTCGACACCGAGCACCGCTTCACCGAAGAGGATCTCAAGGCCATCGAGCTGAAGATGCGCGAGATCTCCAAGCAGGGCGCGGCCTTCGAGCGCATGGAGATCGGAAAAGCCGAGGCGCTGGCGCTCTTCGCGGGCCAGGACGAGAAGCTCAAGGCCGAGCACGTGGAGACCTTGACCGACGGCACCATCACCCTCTACCAGAGCGGCGCCTTCACCGATCTGTGCGCCGGCCCCCACGTGGCCACCACCCGCGATCTCGGGCACTTCAAGCTCACGGCCGTCTCGGGCGCCTACTGGCGCGGCGACGAGAACCGCGAGCAGCTCCAGCGCATCTACGGCACCGCCTGGGAGACCCGCGACGAGCTGAAGGAGCACCTGCGCCGGCTGGAGGAGGCCAAGAAGCGCGACCACCGCGTGCTCGGCAAGCAGCTCGATCTGTTCGCCTTCCCCGAGCTGGCCGGCCCCGGCCTGCCCTTCTACCTGCCCAAGGGCGCCCGCATCGTCGAGGAGATGAAGCGCTGGATCTGGGGCCTGCACGTCAACGGCACCTACGGCCACCCGGACAAGCCCTACGAGCCCCTGCTCACCCCCCACATCCTCAAGACCGACGCCTGGCACACCTCCGGGCACATCCAGAACTACCGCGAGAACATGTTCATGGTCTACAGCCTCGACGAGCTGGATCAGGGCATGCTCGCCGAAGGCGGAAAGGGCGAGGGCCTCGGCAACTACGGCCTCAAGCCCATGAACTGCCCGGGCCACGTGATGCTCTTCAACGTGGGCACCAAGTCCTACCGCGATCTGCCCGTGCGCTACTTCGAGTTCGGCACGGTCTACCGCTACGAGCGCGCCGGCACGCTCCACGGCATGCTGCGCGTGCGCTCCTTCACCCAGGACGACGCCCACATCTTCTGCACCCCCGAGACCTACCACGCCGAGGTGCTGGGGGTCTTCGACTTCTGCTGCCACGTGCTCGAGACGTTTGGCTTCGAGTACATGGTCGGTCTCAAGACCCGCGGCGAGAAGCGCATCGGCTCGGATGAGATCTGGGATCTCGCCGAGGACGGCCTGCGCAAGGCCCTCGAGAAGCGCGCCGCCGGCAAGTACTACGTGCAGGAGGGCGACGCGACCTTCTACGGGCCCAAGATCGACTTCGTCATCAAGGACTCCCTGGGTCGCGAGTGGCAGGGCGGCACCATCCAGCTGGATTTCAACCTGCCCGAGCGCTTCGACCTCACCTACGTGGACGCGGACGGCGAGCGCAAGCGCCCCGTCATGATCCACCGCGCCATCCAGGGCTCCTTCGAGCGCTTCTTCGGGCTGCTCATCGAAGAGTTCGGCGGCGCCTTCCCCACCTGGCTGGCCCCCGTCCAGGTGCGCGTGCTGCCCATCGCCCAGGACCACCACGCCTACGCCCGCCGCGTGGCCGCCGAGCTGCGCGGCCTGGGCTACCGGGTGGAGTTGGACGATGGAAACGACACCCTGAACAAGAAGATCCGCGCCGGCAAGACCGCCAAGATTCCCTACCTGGTGGTCCTGGGCGGCCAGGAAGCGGAGGCGGGCACCATCACCGTCGAGGGCTACCACGACGGCAAGCTGCGGCACCTCACCACGGTCAAGGCCCTGGCCGGGCACCTGCAGGCGGAGATCGACGCGAAGGTGGCGCGGAGGAAGGCCTAGGGACACCGACCAAATCAGCCGGCAGTTCAGGGCTGCCGGAGAGCTGTCAGCTATCAGCATTCAGCCGTCAGCAAGATGGTTTTCTCTGGCCACTCCGAAAGCAGCCGGCACCCAGACTACGTATCGGCGGCTTCGGTCGCAGCCCTCTCGGTATCGAACTTCGTTCCTCGTTCGTAGCTGATTGCTGACCGCTGACCGCTCCCGGTCTAGGCCTTCCACCCCTCCAGAATCTTGGCCTGCGTTGGCCCGTTCATCTGCACGAACATCACGACCTCGTTCACCAGCCGCGCATCGCCCCCGAGCGCCCCGGCCACCTCCTCCAGCGCCTTCTGCTCCGGCCGCTTGAGCCGCCCGGACTGGCAGACCATGGCGGCGCCCAGCTCGAGGACCTTGCGCAGGCTGTCGCGGTCGAAGTGCTCCCTGCGCTCGCGGATCTCCGACAGGGCATTCTGCCCGAAGGAGGCTCCGGCCTGCTCGGCGCGGTCGGTCATGGTCTTGACCGGCAGGTCGGAGCCCATGGCCATCTGTAGATCCGTGATGTAGGCGCGCTCGGACCACTGGATGCGGCCGTCGGCCAGGGCCACGTGCAGCAGGGAGAGGAAGAGGGCGAGCTGGGCCTCGGAATCGCGCGGGCCGCGGCGGGGGCCATGACGACCGCCGGAGGGGCCGAGGTCGTCCTCCGCCAAGGAGTCGAGCTTCTCCAGGACCCCCATGATCTTGGTGTCGATGCCCCGGAAGCCGTTCCAGGAGAAGCCGGCGTGCTGCTGGCGCAGGGCCACCAGATCGAGGGCGGCCAGCTCCAGGGCCTTGAAGCGCACCGGGATCATGGGGTGGGTGCGGATCCAGCCGTGGGAACCGTGCACGTCGCTCAGGTGGCGCTCCAGCTCGTCGTACTGGGCGCGCAGCGAGCGCAGCACGCGGTCCTCGTGCACACCCTGCAGCCCGCTGGCGGTGAGGAAGAGGGCCGAGACAGCGCCCGGCAGCTTGCCGCTGCACAGCAGGCCGACGCGATCGGCCGAGACCTCGGCCGCCCGGGACCAGCGGAACAGGAGGCTGGCCAGGGCCGCGGGCATACCACGCTCCTCGTGCCGCGCGAAGATCTCCCGCACGGAGAAGCGCGAGTGCCCGAAGACCACGTGCCCCAGCTCGTGCCCGAACACGAAGCGCAGCTGCTCCAGGGAGAAATCGCGCAGCAGGGCCGAGTGCACCACGATGTCGAAGCGCTTCTCGTGGGCGGCCACCGAGGCGTTGTACTCGTTGCTCTGGAGCACGAACAGCTCGCCGGTCAGCTCGCCCCCGATGACCCCCAGGCACTCCTGGTAGGCGGCGTGCACCTCGGGCAGCAGCTCCGCGGTGATGCGCACCGCATCGCCCAGCAGGCTGTGGCGACGCTGCTGCAGCATGCTCTCGGCCTCCTCGCCGTCGCGGCCGCGCTGCTCGCCCAGCTCGGCCTCGATGGCCTTGAAGAGCTTGGTCTCGTAGCTGAAGCGCAGGTTCTCGAGGTCTTCGTGCACCGCGCACCTCCCGGCAGAGGGCCTAGCTTATCTCCTCGAAGGTCCCCGTCTGCCTGTTCTTGTGCACGTTGTCCCAGTTGAAGACCCGGCCGTTCATGGCCACGTAGACCCCATGCGGCAGGCACTGGGCGAAGGCCAGCGCCGAACCAAGGTTGAACAGGCCATCTGAGCTGCCGAAGGTGTAGGGCACCATGGCGCCGGTGAGCACGATGGTCTTGGGGATGCCGGCGGGCCCGAGCACCCGGGCCGTGACCTCCATGGTGTCGGTGCCGTGGGTGATGACGATGGCGTCATACGGGCACTTCTGGCAGTTCTTGAGGATGACCTCGCGGTCGTCGTCGTCGATCCCCAGGGAGTCCACCATCATCAGGGTGCGGATCTGGGCGTCCACCCTGCTGCGGCCCAGCTTGAGCATCTCGCCCACGTGGCTGTCCTTGAAGAACAGCTCGCCGTTCAGCTCGTTGTACTCCTTGTCGAAGGTACCGCCGGTCACGAAGATGCGGATGGGCATGAGCGCTCCTGGTCCGCGGGGTCGCCCGCGGAGGCCGCGCCGTATACAGCGGTTCCCGTTCACTGTCGAGGAGGTAGATGTGTGGCGTATGACGCTGTGGGGGCTGATCACGCTGGCCGGCTGTGGCGGGCACCTGGTGCAGGAGCGAGCCATCCCCATGAGCACCGGGCAGGCCGACCTGACCTGGGCCACCACCGCCCCCGAGGGCCAGGCGAGCCTCTGGCTGCACTACGAGCTGCACGCCGACACCCGCCGCGCCGGGGCCAGCGGGAGCGAGCCGGTCTACCACATCGAGGGCAGCCTCACGGTCACGAGCGGCGGGGCCGTGGTCTACGACGGCCCGCTGGAGCTGACCGAGCACAAGCCCCCCACCACGGCGCTCACCTCCCGCACCGTGGTGGGCTCCCACAGCTTCTGCGGCTCCGACGGCTGCTCCACGGGCGGGCGCCTCCAGATCCTGCCGCTCACGGGCCTGACCGCGGGCGCGCCCCTGCAGATCACGGTGCACCTGCCCGCCACGGGGGGCGACTTCCGCGTCGAGAGCGCGAGCGTGCAGATCCGGGCGAAGTAGGCGATCAGTCCTTCGACCCGACCGTCCAGCGCATCCCCCACCCGTAGTGGTGGTCGCACTCCTCCTGGTCGCCGAAGAAGCGGACCTCCTTGGTGACCTTGATCTGGCCGTCCACGTTCTCGAGCATGGCGATGGCGCACAGGCGGCGGGCGTCCTTCTGGTCGCCCATGCGCACCTCGATCACGGGGCTGCCAGGGGCCTTGACGGTGACCACCGCGTCGGTCACGTCCCAACGCGGCGCGCCCTCGTAGATGTAGGTGTAGATCAGGACGCGCTTGAGCTGTTGCCACTGGGCCAGGTTGATCTTGATGTTCTCGCCCTCGGACCAGGCGCCGGAGCGGTCGTCGCCGAGGTGGAGGATCCAGGGGGGGTAGTTGAAGGAGCCGAAGGTGCCGTCGGGGTTCTTGCGGCCCAGCGGCTGGATGCAGGACTTGGGGCCCTCCCACATCTCGAAGAACACGCCGAGGTCGAGATCGATCTGCTCGCCGCCGCCGCCCATGAGGGAGGACAGGAAGCCCTTCTTCTTGGGGGCGCCGGTGTTCCAGTTGAGGTTGATGAGCACCTCGTTGCCGTGGGCACCGCCCGAGACCTTGGGCTTGATGGCGATGGAGTCGCCCTTCTGGGCCAGGGTGACCTTGCTGGCCAGCTGCAGCGCGCCAGCCCCGGGGACCGTGGACTTGAACTGATCGAAGGTGAGGACCGAGGAGTCGTTCAGGATCTGGGCCCCGAGGAAGCCGGCGGAGAACTTGGCGATGACGGCCACGGACCCCTGCTGGCGCGAGTCGAGCTTGATGACGTGCTTCTCGCCGCGATCCGTGACGACCTCGACCCTGGCGTCGTAGTCGGCGAAGACCTTGTTGGTGCCGGCCGAGGCGTCGGTGAAGTTCAGGGCGCAGATGAAGAGCTCCTCGAAGTCGTCGAGCTTGGAGACGAGCAGGACCTCTTCGTTGTCGCCGCCCTTGGCACCCACACCGGCATCGCCCGAGAGCTGCGCCCAGGGGAAGGCGTTCAGATCGCCCATGCTGCCGCCGGCGTAGTTGTCGGAGTAGACGCCGCCTACACGGCCGTCCTTGGTCTTGTAGAAGGCCATCAGATCGAGATCGACCGCGGAGGTCCAGATCAGGGAGACCTTGAGCTGCTTGAAGCTGCCGAGGTTGGCGCTGGCGCCCTTCTGCTTGAGTTCCATGGGGTCCTCCTCCGGCGCTGGCCGGCTACAGGATGGTGGTGACGATGGAATTGACCTGGTTCACGAAGGCGTCCACCCAGGGCACCTCGACGGCGCGCAGCACGATGAACGCGGTCCAGAAGGCATAGAGAGACAACAGGAAGATGCCCTTGAGGCCGCTCATGCGCCTCCCGACCAGGAAGGTGAGCAGCACGATGAGGGTGAAGCCCAGCAGCACGATGCGCAGGATCTGGACATCGGCGACGGCGCCGCCGGACATGGTCGCGGACAGCGTGACATCGCCGTGGTGGATCAACCCGAAGGCGAACAGGGGCAGCCCCAGCGCCACCGTGATGTCGAAGATGTTGGAGCCCAGCGCGTTGGAGACGGCGTCGTCGTAGTCGCCGGCCATGGCGTCCTTCATGGACAGGACGGTATCCGGCACCGACGTGGCGGCGGCCGCCAGGATGACGGTGGTGAAGTACAGCGGCACGTGCAAGGTGTCGGCGGCGTGGACCACGGCCCAGGCCAGGATGTAGCAGGCGACCGCGATCACAGAGGTGGCGCCCGCGAGCACCACCCAGGCCCGGCCGTTGGACAGCTCGCGGCCCTGGAAGAGCAGGCGGTTGAAGTCGAAGGTGAGCAGCGCCATGGTCATGCTCTTCTCGCCGCCCTCTTCCTCGTCATCCTCGTCGTCCTCTTCGTCGCCGTCCTCGGTGCCGTGCCGCTTGAACTGGAACATGAGGAACGCGAAGTAGAGCGCGTACACGCCCATGAGCACCAGCCCCATCCACCAGGACATGACCGGGCTGGCCAGGAAGTAGATGAGCACGATCTCCGCGAGGATGAGGAAGAAGCCATCGCGCAGGACCGTGCCCCGGCCCACCTCGATGAAGGGGACCTTCACCATGGTGCCCTTGGCGTTCTTCACCCCGATGTAGACCACGGTGACGATGCAGAGGCCGGGGATGATGGCGGCGTTGAACACCGCCGAGCCGGCGCAGGTGGCGATGCCGCCGGAGTAGCCATCCTTGTCGAGGAAGAACACCAGCAGGATGAAGGTGGTCAGCAGCTCGGGCAGGGAGGAGCCGATGGCGTTGATGGTGGCGCCCTTGACCCCCGGCGGCATGTTGCGCCCCAGGAAATCCGAAGCCTCCTCGAAGGAGTCGCAGGCGTACTTGATGATGACCGACGCCAGGACCACCAGGGCCAAGGCCAGGAGCAGGTGCAACAACATGGAGGGACCTCAGATGGCCGGTTATCGAGCCCGGCTCGGGTGGTGGATTCGCCCTATTTCGTGGAAGCGCCCAGGACCAGGAAGAACCCGGGGAACAACAGTCGCAGCAGATCGCGGGTGGTGCCGGCGCACTGTCACGCGCCAGCGCGCTCGCCGTCACCGGCGAAAGAACAACGAAAACACACCTCTCTTCTCTCGGTAGCCGTTTTCTTCGAGGTGCTGCCGGACGAGCCCTTCAACCCGCCCCGGATTGAGGCCGAGCCCTCCCAGCTTGCCCACGATCGCGCCGATCTGCTTCTCGGTGTACGTGCGATCGGGGCACTCAGAGGCCACGAAACCGGGGATGGACTCCTTCGCGTCTTGCAGCACGGATTCTTCGTCCCGCAGACCGCGGGCCGCGAGCATCCGTGTGAGCCATGCCTTGGCCTCATCCTTGTCACCGTAGAAAGCCTGGTTGCAGAACCGCAGGGCGTTCCGGTACTGGTTGAGCTTGACCAGCCCTCCTTGGGTCTGGACACTCTGCCGAGAGGGAAGCAGGCCCTCCACTTCGCGGCGCAGGTGGGTCTCGCGGGCGCGGCGGGCGCTCACCACCCACTCTTCGAACGCCGTGACCACCTCGGCCTCACCATACCCGAGGCCCTCCAGATGATCGAACAGCGCGCGCTCGTCTTGCTCAGCGACGAGCAGCCTGGCTGGCAGGAGCGCCGCCTTCTGGGCGATTGCGATTCGCAAAGCCTGGCTCCGTTCCAGGCCATCCGGCAGGGCGGACGCGAGCCTGAAGTCAGCGCCAGCGCCAGCG
>JBDRKM010000104.1:0-28538 GCA_043814015.1 Pseudomonadota bacterium | reverse complement strand
GACTTTCGCGAGTAGTAGTTCACGCGCCACAGGCGCGCGCGCCAATAGGGCGCGGGGAGGGGGGAGCGCCAGCGATGCGGGGGGAGGCAGCCTCCCCCCGCCAACAAGGGGCAGCGCGGGCCGGTTCGATCAACTTGGGTTGCGGGCGGAGCCCCGCGCTGCACTACTCCTCGCGATCGCGAGTATGGAGAGCCGCAGGACTGGGAGCAGAGCCTGATCCTGTCCAGCCTGCAGCGGGTCGCGGCCATGATGGACGCGGCGGATCTCGAGGCTGCCCCGTTGCTCACACCCGGGTCGAGTGTCGAGGCAGAAGTGGAGGTGCCGGGTTGAGGGCTACGCCATCCACTCGGCCAGTCGTTCGGCCCCGTCGATCACCTTCCCGCAGCAGTCGCGGCAGAAGGGCATGCCGAGGGGGCGGTCGGGTGGCCGCAGCTCGGAGGCCGCAAGGGCCCGTGCTCCGTCGAAGTCCACGGTGGCCAGGCGCAGGGTGAGCTCCTCGGGCGGGCGACCGAAATCGGATCCTGGGAGGGCGGCCACGCCGGTGTCTTCGAGCAGGCGCTCACAGAGCTCGGCGCTGGTGCGTATCCCTCAGTGCTCGAAGCGCTCGCGCAGGTGGGAGAGATCCGGGAACAGGTAGAAAGCGCCTTTTGGCGCAGGAACAGCAGCGCCGGCCTGTGTGAGGACGGCGGCCACCTGGCGCGTGAGGACCCCCAGGATGCGCCGCGAGTGCCACAGGTAACGCTCGATCTCCTGCCCGCCCTGGAACGCACGCACCGCGGCATGCTGGATGGGCGCCGAGGTGGAGGTGAAGGTCTCACTGGCGACGACCTCCATGCCGGCGCGCAGCCAGGACAGCTGTGGTGGGAAGAGGAAGGTTCCCAGGCGCCAGCCGCCGGCGCCGCACCACTTGCTCAGCCCGCTCGAGAGGATCGTGCCCTCGGGGTAGTAGCGCGCCACGGAGACGTGCTGGCCGGCGTGGTGAAGCTCTCCGTAGATCTCGTCGGAGAGCAGCAGGACCTGGAACCGGCGCGCGACCGCGGCCAGGGCCTCGAGGCGCTCCAGGACGTAGGTCGAACCTGTGGGGTTGTTGGGGTAGTTGAGGATGACCAGGCGCGGGCGGTGTGGATCCTCGAGGCAGATCTGTTCGAGGCGCTCAGGGCTGAGCCTCCAGCCTTCCTTGGCCGAGGTGTTCACCCAGCGCACCTGCCTTCCGAGGATGCGGGCCTGGGGCGCGTAGGAGACCCAGGACGGCGTGGGGATGACCAGCTCTCCGTAGAAGGTGAGCTGGAGGATGAACATCAGCTCCTTGGAGCCGGGGCCCACGAGCACGCACTCAGCCGTGCGGTCCAGGTGCTGGGAGCGGCGATGGTACTCCGCCACCGCCTGGCGGAGCGCGGGCAGGCCCTCGACGGGCAGGTAGTCCTTCTGGTGGGCGTTGGCCTGCAGGTGCCGCACGACGCAATCGGGGACGGGGGAAGGGGGACTGCCCCAGCCCCATCCGGAACACGGACCGGCCTTCGACCATGAGCTGGCGGCAGCGATCGTTGATGGCCAGGGTGGCCGATTTGTGCAGACCCCTCACGTTCAGGTCGAGGCTGTGGGTGATCTCCGCACGCTTCATGAAAAACCTGCCTGTAGAAAGTAATGATGCCCTCGTGGCCGCCGCGCCGTCTTCCGCTAACCTACGAACAACACGAATACAAGTTGACATATCGATGCGTGCTCGTTCTACCGGCTGGTGCGGATATCTTTCGTGTGCTATGGAAAACTCGCTCGGCAGGCGCCTGGTGTGCGCCTGTCACTCGAGCAGGAGCGCCTCGCGGTGGAGGGCGCTCCCTGAGCGTTGCTCTCCACCGGTGCCCGGCAGCGGCACGGCCTCCCCCCACGGCGCCCGACCCTCCCACCGGGTGCCGAGCCCGCCCCACACAGTCCCCACGCTGGCGCAGAACCACGCGCGATCCGCCTGGAACGCCGCGGTGGTCGCCGACTGGACCCAGGAGAGAATTCGTGATCGTCACGGCCATGCACGACAAGATCGCCATCAGCGCGCGCTCTCACCGCATCCTCGGGACGGTGCTGGGTGAGAACCCGGAGCTCGCCCGGATCCTGCACGAGTCCGAGAGCGAGGACGAGGCTGTCGACCGCGTGCGGCGCTGGGTGCTGGCGGGGCTGGTGAGCCGCCCCCGCGCCCTCGCCTACTACCGGGGTGAGGCGACGCAGCGTGAGGACTTCGAGGCGCTGGACTGGGGCGACTTCGCCGCCCTGCGCCTGCTCGACTACTGCGACTCGGCCGGGGAGCACTTCCACGACCTCAACCTGCACGGAGACTACGCCTACAGCCACCCCATCCGCCTGCTCTGGCTCGCCGCCCGCTTCCAGTCGGGAGGAGGAAAGCCCGACTTCTTCCAGGACTGGCTGCACTTGATGCGCCAGTACACAGGTCGGGATCGACGTGGAGTGCCCAGCCGCTCGAGGGTCGAGGCCTGGATGGCCCGGCACCCCTCGGGGATCGAGCCGGAGGTCGCGGCGCTCAGGGCTGGCAACCGGGATCGCATCCTCCGCGTGCTCATCGAGAAGATCGATCAGGAGCTCGTGCGGTCCGGCCGATTCCGCTTCGACGCGGGGATGACCCCGAGCCAGAAGCTGGAGCGGGCCAGGGAGTGGTGGAACGACCATCGCTTCCACCTCGCCTTCGCCGTGCGAGAGCCGGAGACGCTCAACGAGCTGCTGGACTACTCCCTCGACCCCGACACCGTGAAGGTGCTGGAGGACGCGCGCGCGGCGGGCATCCCCACCTTCGTCAACCCCTACTACCTGTCGCTGCTGAACGTGCGTGCCCCCGATTTCGCCGTGGGAGCCGACGCGGCCATCCGCCAGTACATGCTGTACAGCCGCGCGCTGGTGGAGGAGTACGGGCGGATCGTGGCCTGGGAGCGTGAGGACAAGGTGGAGCCCGGCAAGCCCAACGCCGCGGGCTGGCTGCTGCCCAACCACCACTGCGTCCATCGCCGGTACCCGGAGGTGGCCATCCTGATCCCGGAGACCGCGGGCAGGGCCTGCGGCGGCCTGTGCTCGAGCTGCCAGCGCATGTATGGTTTTCAGGCTGGAAACCTGAACTTCGACACAGAGAAGCTCGCCCCCGGGGAGGCCTGGGCCGTCAAGCTGGAGCGGATGCTGGCCTACTGGGAGCGGGACACCCAGCTCCGCGACATCCTCATCACCGGCGGAGACGCCCTGATGTCCAGCGATGCCAGCCTCGAGCGTATCTTTGACGGCATCTGCCGCATGGCCGAGCGCAAGCGGCAGGCCAACGCCAGGCTCGCCAAAGGTGAGCGCATGGCTCCGCTCGTGCGCGTACGGCTCGGGACCCGCCTCCCGGTCTACCTGCCGCAGCGGGTCACGCTCGAGCTGGCGAGCATCCTGCGCCGGTTCCAGACCCGGGCCTCTGCGCTGGGCGTGCGCCAGTTCGTGGTGCAGACCCATTTCGTGTCGCCCATGGAGGTCACGCCTGAGGCGAGGCTGGCCATCCGCCGGCTCATCGACGCCGGCTGGACCGTCACCAACCAGCTCGTCTTCACCTCCGCGGCCTCCCGGCGTGGCCACGCGGCCAAGCTGCGGCAGGTGCTGGAGGATCTGGGCGTGCTTCCCTACTACACGTTCAGCGTGAAGGGCTACATGGAGGTCTCCGAGCACTTCGCCACCAACGCCCGGGCGGTGCAGGAGCAGCTCGAGGAGAAGGCCGTCGGCCGCGTCCCGGAGCACTGCCTGGAAGAGATCGCAGCGTTCCCCTCGCTGGCGGACCAGATGCCGGAGCTGCTCGCGAAGATCAGGACCCGCGAGGGCCTGCCCTTTCTCGCCACCGACCGGAACGTGCTCAACCTTCCTGGGGTGGGCAAGAGCCTGACCTTCCGCTGCGTCGGGCTGACCCGCTACGGCCGCCGCATCCTCTCCTTCGACCACGACCCGACCAGGCGGCACAGCCCGATCGTGGCGCGGACGGGTCGCGTGGTCATCGTCGAGTCGAAATCCCTGGCCGCCTACCTCGAGCAGCTCGAGCAGATGGGCGAGGACAGCAGCGAGTACGACAGCCTGTGGGGCTACTCCATGGGACAGACCGAGCCGCGCATGTCGCTGTACGAGTACCCTGTCGACGAGGACGCCATCACCGACCGGCTCACCCACATCGCGCCGTGGCTGGTCGACGCTGGAGCGAGTGAACGCGAGGGCGCCTGCCGTTTGGTTCGGGATCCGCCACGGGGCCCGGACCGTGCGCAGGAGGCTGCCGGGTCAGGGAAGAAAACAGCCGTGGTTCGCCCCTAATGGCGCGTTCAGGTTCCCCTGGATGGCGCGCACCGCGGGGTGCTTGGCGAACACCCTCCCCAGCCAGCGGCGGGCCTCCAGCCGCGGGTGGCTGTCGCCGCAGCGGAAGTCGTCGTAGAGCGAGAGGTCGGTCGCGGCCGAGAACGGTGTGATCGAGGTGATCCCGAAGGCGGCCGGGTCGCGGTGCATGGGGCTGCCTCGGGGCAGGTTCAACAGGGCGTTGTTGAGGTCGTGGATGTGGGCGCGCTCCTCGGCGATGAAGGCCAGGGTGGCGTCGCGGTCCGCCTCGGTCTCGCCGGGCTGGCCGAAGAGCAGGTAGACGTGGTTCTTGATGCCGGCGGCGGCCGTGGCGTGCAGTACTGCGCGGGCCTGCTCCACGGTGCGGCCCTTGCCCAGGCGCTCCAGCAGGGGAGGGGAGGCGGTCTCCAGGCCCCACTGCAGCATGGCGGCGCCGCCCTCGGCCAGGCGCCGGGCCACCTCGGGCCGCGCGAAGGCCGGCTCCAGGCGGGCGAAGCCGTGCCAGCGCAGGGGCAGGCGGTCGCGGGCGATGACGTCGGCCAGGCGCAGCAGGTGGCGGGGGGGGAGCGCTGAATCCGTGAGGTGCAGCATGGCCCCGGCCGGGAGGCGCGCCGCGACCCGGTGCAGCCAGGCCTCCAGGGCGTGCGCGCCGCAGGGCCGCCAGCGCGCGTGCAGGTGGTCGGGGCAGAAGGTGCAGCGGCCCCAGTAGCAGCCGCGCCCCAGGGCCATGGGGACCACGGGCTGCGGGCTCAGGTAGGCCTCCCAGGGCGCCTCCTCCAGGCCGGCGGCCAGGGGCTCGGCCACGGGCAGCGCGGGTGCGCCGAGGCTCCGGGCGAAGGCCGCCAGCGCCGCCTCATCCGGCAGGGGCAGGACCCGGTTGAACAGGCGGAACGGCGCGCTGAGCAGGGGAGCGCCCGCCGCGGCCCAGCAGTCCACCAGCGGCCCGGCCAGGATGCGCTCCACCCCGGACAGGCGCTCGGCCAGCAGCCGGGCCAGGCGGAAGGCGGCGAAGCCCTGCGGATAGAAGGTGAGGGAGACGCCCACGTGGGTGGGCGCCCAGCCAGCGATCTCGGGGAGGAGAACCCCGAGCAGGTAGTCGTCGAAGGGCCCGGGCTGCACGGCGAAACGAGCCAGATCCGCGGAGGAGGCCTGGTGGAAGCCGGCGATGGCGAGATCGGAGGAGCGCAGGGAGAGCCCTGGCCAGGGGGCGGTCGCGGCCCCGAGGTCGCGGAGCAGGCGGGCCACGGCCGAGGAGTAGCGCCGGCGGTCCCGGTAGGTCTCCATGTGGCGCAGGGGCTGGGGCCGGGACCAGCGGCCGCCGGGCGTGGGTTCGCCGAGCAGGTGCTGCAGCCAGCCTACGCTGGCGTCGATCCAGCGGGCCTCCACACCCAGGGCGCGCAGGCGCGCGGCCGCGGCGGCGCCCGACAGGCCGGGTTCGCTCGGCTTGGTGGGCGGCGGGCTGACGATCAGCAGCCGGACCGGGCGTCCGGGCATGGGCTCCCTACTCGACCAGGCTGGCCTTCACGATGTAGTCGAGCTTGGGGAACTCTGCCCTGAGGTAGGGGTTCCCCACCATCTGGACCTTGCCCTGGTTGGGGCCGCGCCCGCGCGGGGCGCCCTCGCCGTAGCCGCTGAAGAGCTTGTCCACCGCGCCCATGTCGCGTACCTGGCCGAAGGGCGCGAAGCCCATGCCGTCCAGGTTGCTGTTGTCCTTGAAGGAGATGAAGAACTGGGTGGTGCGGCTGTTGGGCTGCGACGACATGGCGAAGGTGACCATGCCGCGGGTGTTGCTCTGCTTCACCGGATCGTCCTGGATGTTGGCCTCGCGCCACTGCTCGTTGACCCGCGGATCGCCGTGAATCCCCACCTGGGCCATGAACCCGCTGATGACCCGGAAGAAGGCTATATCCTCGAAGTAGCCGATCTTGACCAGGTTGTAGAAGCGGTCGGCGCCGTTGGGCGACCAGTCGCGGTGCACGTCGATGAGGATGTCGCCCTGGGTGGTCTCCAGCTTGACCGTGAAGTCTGCCGGCGCCTGCAGGGTGGCGCCGGCGGGGTCCAGCAGGGCGGGGGCGAGCGCGGGCAGCGGCTCCTCGGGGGCGGCGGGCTTGGGTGCCGCGGCCTGGGCGGCCTGAACCGGGGCCGCCTTGGCGGGGGGCGCCGCGGGGTTGGCCGTGGGTTGCTCCTGGGAGCAGCCGGTGAGGAGGACAGGGAAGGCCAGCAGCAGCGCGGCGAGGACACGGCGGATCATGGGAGCCTCCTGGGACGCGGAACGGGACCGCACCTCTATCAAGAAACAGCCATCAGGTGTCAGCCGTCAGGTATCGGCAGGCAGCGCACCAGGGGCCTTGTCCGGCGCGTGGCGTAGGGCGTGGGGGTCAGGACGTTACAATTACAATTTCATGGGGTGACGCTGCGTCCCCCACGACCTCGATGCCGGTGCGGATCAGTCCGTCGCAGGGGAAGCAACGGCCGAGCGGTGGCCACGGGCCTGGAAAATAGTAATGGAAACGTCCTGACCCCAAACGCCGGGCAAGGGCTCCCGGCGGGGAGCCCGGGCCGCGTCGTGCTACCATGGGGCAGGAGGTTTCATGGACCGCACCTATTCCTGCCCCGCCTGCAAGGCCGTGCTCAACCCGGAGCACGCGGTGATCCTCTCGGCGAGCACCACGGGCCGCGCCATGCTGCTCGGGCTGCACCCGGAGCCGGGCAACTACCACCTCTTCGCCCCCGAGAGCGAGGAGCTGGCGCCGGGCAGCCTGTGGCGCATGCACTGCCCCATCTGCGGGGCGGATCTCCAGGTCGGGCCGGCCGGGCTGCTCTGCCTGGTCCACCTGACCGAGGGCGGGCGGCAGAAGCAGGTGTTCTTCTCGCCGGTGGTGGGCCGCCGCCTGACCTTCGTGGTGGACACGGAGGGCCGGGTGCAGCGCTTCGGCGATGACGAGGAGATCCCCCCGGACCTGCCCTTCGAGTACAAGGTCTGAGCGCGTGCGCGCGCCGGCCCTGGCGGCCCTGGCGCTGCTGGGTTGTGGTGAGTCGCAGGCGCCCGATCGCGGTGTCCAGGCGTTGTTGCCGGCGTTGGGGGTCTCGGTCTACCTGCCGCCGGGGAGCGCTGTCTACCAGCGCCCCGCCGGGCGCTGGGTGTTGGACCAGCGGCCGGGCATGCGACAGCCCCGCCGTGTGGTGCTGGAGGCGGCGGAGCCCGGGCCCCTGGCGCGCCCCCCCGGAGATGAACCAGGTTGCCCCTGGGAGGGGCCGCGGGTGCGCTCCCTGGATGGCGCCGGCACCGTCGAGTTCTACACCCGGGTGGGCTGCGGTGGCTCCGGCGGGGTGGAGGCCGACCTGGTCGGGCGCTGGACTCTCGGCGGCCATGTGCTCACCGTCGCCTGTCAGGTCCAGGAGGAGCCCGTCCTGTCCGAGGGGCCTGATCCAGCCTTCTGCCTCCCGCTCCTGGCGGCGGCCAGGCCCATCCCGGTGGCGGACAGGCCCGCCGTGCTCGGGCCGGACATCCGCGGTGAGGACCCCACGTTCCGGCTGCAGCGGGCGCTCACTCCCCCACCGTGAGGCGCGCCTTCGCGGCCTCATAGGCGGCCACCAGGGTGACGGTGGCCTCGGACTCCAGGCTGCCGGAGGTGATGGCGGCGCGGCGCAGATCGGGGCTGGGCAGCAGGTCGTCGGGGGGCAGGCCTCGAGCCAGGGCCTGCGGGATGAGATCGCTGGCGAGCCGGGTGTCCAGCTCGACCACGGGGTTGGGGCCTGCACCCTCCGGGAGGTCGGGGGCGCCCTCGGGGCCCCAGCCCCAGGTCTGGCCGTCCGGGGCCCCGGCGTCCCCTGATGGCGGCGCGCCGCCGGGGTGGGGAGCGTCGCCCGCCGGGGGGCCGCCGCGGGAGCCTGGCGCATCGGCCCGGGGCGACCAGGCGGGCGCGGCCGGCACCTCGGGCTGCGACCGCAGCCAGAGGGTCACGCCGGCCTGGGAGAGGACCAGCACCGCCGCGAAGGCGGCCGGATACCTCCAGCCCCGAGGCGCCATCAGAACGAGCGCTGGGCGCTCTGGAGATCCGCCGGCTGCTTCTCCAGGGGGACCCAGTGGCTCTCCGGCATTTCCGCGGGCGGCAGGACGCGGCGGTCGAGCAGGCGGCGCCGGGTCAGGCGCGCGATCAGCGCGGTGGGCGCCAGGCCGAACACCAGGACCACCGCGAGGAGCACGGTGTTCTGGGCGGTGATGAGGCCGTGGGCCAGCTTGCGCCAGCCCCGCCAGAGTCGCTTCATGGCGGTGAGCATGGCGCCATCCTGACCCGCGGGGAGCCCGCCGTCAACGTCTTGCCCTGCCCCTGGGCGTGGCATAGAACACGCGGCCCGCGTGTTTGCCGCCCTCTGTGCCGGAGCTGCCGTGATCGCCTCCTCTCTTGTTGCCTTGATCCTGGCCATCCCTGGGGCCCGCGCCGCGGAGCTCGAGTGGGCCGGGCACTACCGCGCGCGGGGGCTGCTGTACGACTCCCTGAGCCTGTCGGACACCAACCCCCAGGCCGAGGGCACCAGCAACCTCCTCGACCACCGCCTGCGGCTGGAGCCCCGCTTCCACATCACGGAGCGGGTCGGCATCTTCGCCCAGCTCGACGCCCTGAGCCTCGTCCCCTGGGGCGAGCAGCCCGAGGCCTGGCAGGATCCGGTCACCGGCGACACCACCTACCTCGCCTACGACCAGACCCTGGTGGCCCCCACCTCCACGGATGGCGGCGCCGCTCCCGCGAGCGTGGCCATCACCCGCGCCTGGGGTGAGGTCTACACCGACATCGGCCAGGTCCGCTTCGGCCGCGTGCCCCTGCACTGGGGCGCCGGCATCTGGGAGAACGCGGGCCTGGGCGCGGACGACGAGTACGGCGACACCGCCGATCGGGTCCAGTTCACCTCCCGCATCGGCCTGATCTATTTGATGGCCGCCTACGACGTGAACTACGAGGGCTACCTGAACGTCCCCGACGACATGCAGTCGGCGAACCTGGCCGTCTCCTACCAGACCGAGTCGCTGGGGCTGGGGTTCCACAACCAGTACCGCTGGCAGCCGAGCCAGGATCTCTCCCTCTACACGGGAGATCTCTGGCTCAAGGCCGAGCTGGGCCCCGCGGAGATCGAAGCCGAGGCCGTGGGCGTGTTCGGCTCCGGCAACCTCGGCGGCGGGATCAACGACGTCCGCATCGCTTCGGTCGGCGCCATGCTGCGCGGCGAGGCCACCTTCGACAAGCTCGTGGTGGGCGCCGAGCTCGGCCTGGCCACCGGCGACGGCGACCCCACCGACTCCACCATCAAGACCTTCACCTTCGATCGCGATCACAACGTCTCCCTGCTGATGTTCGAGGAGCCCCTGCCCACGCTCGAGGCCACCACCGCCAACGAGAACAACGGCGGGCGCGACTACGACGCGGTCCGCACCGGCGAGGGCATCCGCAACGCCCTCTACCTGCGCCCTCAGGTGGGCTACCGCTTCCTGCCCACGCTCCGCGCCGATCTCGCCGTCTTCGGCGCCCAGGCCGCCAAGCTGCCCGAGGCCCAGTCCGACGACAAGGGCTACGGCTGGGAGATCGACGCGACGGTCACCTACGCCCCGTACGAGCACTTCCAGCTGCGCGGCATGGCCGGCGTCATGTTCCCCGGCCGGTACTACTCCTCCTACGAGGACACCGAGCTGGGCGGCGGCTTCGACAAGCCCGCCATCGGCGGCCTGCTGCAGGGCACCGTGAGCTTCTGATCGGGAGCCGTCAGCTTTCAGCCCTCAGCCGTCAGCAAGACACAGCGGCAGTCGATAGCTGGTGGCCGACAGATCTCCAGAGGAGCCCCCCATGCCCTGGACCGGTGTCCACCCTGCCCTGATCACCCCCTTCGCCGGGGGCGCTCTCGATCTTCCCTCCTACCGCGCCATGTGCGAGCGGCAGCTCCGGCACGGCGTGCAGGGTCTGGTGGCCTGCGGGACCACCGGCGAGACCCCCACCCTCACCGAGGGTGAGTGGTCCCAGCTCGTGCGCGCGGCCGTGGAGGTCGCCGCCGGCGAGGTGCCCGTCACGGCCGGGGTGGGCACCAACTGCACCGCCACCAGCCTGCGTCGTATCGCCCAGGCTCAGGAGCTGGGGGCCGACGCGGGGCTGCTGGTGCTGCCCTACTACAACAAGCCGCCCCCCGACGGCCTGCGGGCCCACGTCAAGGCCTGCGCCGCCGCCGGCCTGCCGCTCATCGTCTACCACGTGCCTGGGCGCACGGCGCAGCGCGTGGCCCCCGAATTGCTGGCCGAGCTGGCCGCGACGCCAGGGGTGGTCGCCATCAAGGAGGCCACCGGCGATCTGGCCTACGCCAACAAGCTGCTGCCCCTGGCCACGGTCCCGGTGCTCTCGGGCGACGACGGCACCTTCTTCCCGCTGGTCTCCCTCGGCGGCGCCGGGGTCATCAGCGTCATCGCGGATCTCGCCCCGGCCACCACCGTCGCCCTGTGGCGCGCGGCCGCGGCTGGTGATCTGGCGCGGGCGCGTGAGCTGCAGGCCCGCCTGCTGCCGGTGATCGACTGGCTGTTCCACACCACCAGCCCGCTGCCCGCCAAGGCCGCCCTGGCCGCCGCGGGCTTCTGCCGCAACGAGCTGCGCCTGCCCCTGGTGCCGCTCGCCGCCGAGGTGCCCGCCTTCGTGCGCGCTGTGGTGGAGCCCTGATGCTGCGGGTCGGCCTCGTGGGCGCCGCCGGGCGCATGGGGCGGCTGCTGGCCGCGGCCATCCTGGCTGCCACCGACCTGCGCCTCGTGCTGGCCACCGAGCACGACGACCACCCGCTCATGGGGCGGGACATCGGCCTGGTGGCGGGGGTCGACGCCTGCGGGCGCACCCTGGAGCCCCTCCAGGAGGGTGCGGCGGCCGTGGTGGACATGTTCGTGGACTTCTCCCTCCCCGCGGGCACGCGCCAGCTCCTCTCCCTGGCCGGTGACCGCCCCCTGGTGGTGGGCACCACGGGCCTGGAGCCAGCGCTGCAGGAGGCCCTCGCGGCCCACGCACGGCGCACCCCGGTGGTGCATGCGCCCAACTTCTCCACCGGGGTCACCCTGCTGCTGGAGCTGGCGCGCATCGCCGGCGCGCAGCTGGCCGCCTTCGATGCCGAGATCGTGGAGAGCCACCACCGCGGCAAGCGCGACGCCCCCTCGGGCACCGCCCTGGCCCTGGCCGAGGCCCTGGCCGCCGCCCGCGGCACCAGCCTGGCCGAGCGCGCCCGGTACGGCCGGCACGGCGACATGGGCGCCCGCCCGCCCGGTGAGATCGGGATCCACGCCCTGCGCGGCGGCGACGTGGTGGGCGAGCACCGCATCATCCTGGCCGGCGACGGGGAGCGCATCGAGCTGGCGCACATCGCCTCCAGCCGCCAGGCCTTCGTGGGCGGGGCCATGCGGGCCCTGCGCTGGGTCCCCGGCCAGCCGCCGGGGCTCTACACCATGCGGGACGTGCTGGGGTTGTAGCGCTCCTGCCGTGCCTCCCAGGGGGATCCTTCCGGTCCCTCTCCTCCACTGCGCCCCGAAGGCCGGGTTATGCCTTCGCCCTCCGTTCCCGGCCTGATTTCCATCGATGGGGCCCGCGGGCCCCGGAGGATCGTCCGACCATGTCCAGACTGCCCCTCCTCGCGCTCGTCCTCGGCGTCGCCTGCTCCAATTCCGCGGATGTGGCGCCGCCGCCCGCGCCCGGCGAGCCCGAGGCCCCCGCGGCCCAGGCCGCCGGCCCCGAGGCCGCGGTGGGCGAGGTCCCCACCTTCCCCTCCACCCGCCCCCAGGACGTGCATCGCTGGGTGATCCTCGGCATGGACGGCATGGACCCGCGGGTCGTGGCCGACATGTGGTCCCGGGGCGCCATGAAGAACCTGCACCGCCTGTGCGGCGAGGGCGTCTGCCTCAAGTCCAGCTCCGCCTGGGCCTCCTCGCCCGTCATCTGGACCACGGTGGCCACCGGCGTGGTGCCCGAGCGCCACGGCATCGATCGCTTCGTCAACGAGACCATGGGCGGGCGCGTCCCGGTCGGCTCCACCGACCGCAAGACCGCGGCCATCTGGGACGTGGCCAGCCAGGCCGGCTACTCCACCGCGGTGATGGGTTGGCTGGTCACCTACCCGGCCTATCCGCTCAACGGGCTCAACATGAGCGACCGCTCGGCCAAGTCGAACGCCGGCGCCGACCGCCTCCTCCCGGCCTCCTTCCAGCCCACCTTCGACGCCGCCCTGCCCGCGGCCATGGCCGGCAAGGACGAGCTGTTCGACCACTGCGAGTGGATGGGCGAGAACGACGCCTGGGTGTCCTACTGGACCCCGAAGGTGGTGGCCAGCGGCTACGATCTCGTCTTCTCCTACATCCGCTGCATCGACGTCGTGAGCCACAAGTACTGGGGCTACTGGGAGACCGCCGCCTTCCCCAAGCTGGATCCCTCCGACATCGCCCTGTACAAGGACATCCTCCCCAACAACTACGAGGCCGCCGACCAGGTCCTCGGGCACGTGCTCGACGCCCTGCCGCGCGACACCAACCTCATCGTGATGTCGGATCACGGCTTCCACGCCACGCCCAACTTCCAGATCGACGTGCGCCTCAACACCGACAAGCTCCTGGAGAACCTCGGCTACGCCGCTACGAACGAGGCTGGCGACGCCATCCCCGCCCAGTCGAAGATGATCAAGTGGCACACGGCCCCCACCTGGTACCGGCAGAAGATCCGCTTCCAGATCGCCGGTCGTGATGAGGGGGGCACCGTCCAGCCGGGCGAGGTGGAGGCGCTGAAGGCCGAGCTGAAGGCCAAGCTGCACGCCATCAACTACGCCACCGGGCAGCGCGCGTTCCAGTGGGTCGAGCCCGAGGCCCAGGAGAAGGAGGTGGGGGCCGACGTGGTGATCCAGGTCCTCAAGGGCAAGGTCAGCCAGCAGCTGATCGTCGGCGGCGCCACGGTGGATGGCCTCATCGGCCCCATCACCATGAACACGGGCAACCACCACCCGGTGGCCCCCAACGGCTGGTTCATGGCCTGGGGGCCAGATATCAACCCGTCCTTCTCCGCGGAGACCATCCGCGTCCGGGACATCGCCCCCACCGTCGCCTACGGCATCGGCCTGCCCGTGGCCCAGGACTCCGACGGCGTCGCGGTGCAGGAGCTGTTCACCCAGGCCTTCCGCGACAGCCACGAGCTGAAGACCGTCCCCACCTGGGGCAGGCACGACACCGCCCCCACGGTCGCCGCCGGTGGTGACGAGGCCGTCATCCGCGAGCTGCAGACCCTGGGGTACATCCAGTGAGTCGTTCGGGAGAGGATGGCCCACCCGCACGCGCTGGCGTGCCGCACCAGGGCGCGGCCATCCTCCTCCCCGTCCTCCTGCTCGCGGCCGCCTGGCTGCTCACCGCGCCCAGACAGGATGCCGGCCTGAGCGAGGACGCCCGCGCCGTCGAGGCCGAGCTGCGCGCGGCCGACCCGGAGCTGCTGCTGTTGGGGGCCTCCACCGTCCACCGCAGCGTCGACCCCGAGGCGCTGGGGCCCCTGCTCGACGATCCGCCGGTGCGCGTGGGGCTGCTGGCCAAGGGTTCCACCATGCCGCCAGTCTGGTACGTGCTCGTGAAAGAGCGCGTCTTCGACATCGGCCTGCGCCCGCGGGTGGTGGTGATCGGCTCCACCCCGCGCTGGCTGATGACCACCGAGGTGGGCACCGTCTCGGCCAAGAACGTGATGGCCGAGCACCAGACCCGCTACGACCCGGTCGTGGCGGAGAAGGCCTACCACCAGGCCCGGCGCAGCCCGGCGGGCGAGCGGCTGGAGCGGGCCCGCTCCCAGGCCCGGGCCGGCTTCCAGGACCTGGTGCGGGAGTGGAGCGTGGGGCTGCTCTTCGGGGACGGCGAGGGCAGCGTCCCCCGGCAGGGCCAGCGGGTGGCCGAGCCGGCCCCGGCGCGCATCTTCGGCGCCGAGGACTCCGTGGATCTCTCCCTGCAGCAGCGGGTGATCCCCGTGGTGGACGTCACCGACGAGGTGCGCGAGGAGCAGGCGCGCATCGAGACGGTGGCCGACAGCTTCGTGCCCGATCTGGTGGAGCTGTGCGCGGCCCACGACGCGCGGGTGGTCTTCGTCTGGGTGCCCTACCCGGACTTCTCGGAGCACGCCCAGCAGATCCCCCCGGCCCAGCTCGCCGGGCTGGTCGCCTACCTGAACGAGGTGGGAGCGGGCTGGCTCGACCTGCACGCCCTGGCCTACGGCGACGAGCTGTTCTTCGACTGGGCCCACATGAACGCCAGGGGCCGCGAGCGTTTCACCCGCGATCTCGCCCACGCCTTGAAGGACATGGAGGTCATGGGCACGGGCCCCTTCGCGCCGGCCCAGGTCCCGTTCTGGGTGGAGCACAGCCTGCGCCGCGAGGGCAGCCCCGCGCCGCTGGGCCCGGTGGAGCTCCGCCCCTACGGGCCCGATCCCACGCGCCTCATGGCCATGCTGCCGGCCTGGGAGCCCATCTCCAACCGCGGCACCCGCGTCCTCGGGGCGGGCCCCGTCTCCCCGCTCCTCGTGCTGGAGGACGGCGCGCCGCTCACGCGCGACGCCTGGGCGCTGTCCGCCCCGGAGCCCGGGACGGCCACCCACATGTCGCGGCTGCTGTTGGTCAAGCCGCGGGATCCGGCCCACCTCGCGGCGTCCGCGGGGCACTTCTCCCTCGCGCTGAGCGATGAGCTGCCCGTCACCTCCGGGGCCGACCAGGGCTTCTGGCTCTACCCGGGCACCTCCCTGGTGGTGGACCTCGAGCCCTCGGCCCTGGCCGGGCTCCCGGTGCGGGTCACCTGCGCGCTGAGCCCGGTGGAGGCGGGTGCTCCGCCGGTCCTCACCGTGGCGGGGCAGGCCGTCCCGCTGCAGGCCCGCGGGGACCACCTGGTCGCTGAGCTCAGCCTGCCCCTGCCCGCGGGCGCCTGGGAGCTGCGGCTCACTCTCCCGCCCGGCGCGCCACTGCACCTGGTGCGCTGGATCGGGGCCGAGGCCGAGGGACAGCGCCTGGACTTGCTGGGCCGCGAGGCCGCCATCGCCCCACCTGCCCTCGACCTGCTGGCCCAGGCTCGCCGCGGCAAGGCCACCGTCCGTTCCCGGCAGGTGCAGCATCCCCTGGAGGGCTTCGTGGCCGATCCGGAAGCCGGCGTTGGCGAGGTCGCCGCGCCCGCCTGGGCCTTCCTGTCCAACCCCAGCCTGGTGGGCCCCACCCACTGCCCTGGCTGCTCTCCGCTGCGCCTGTACGAAGACGGGGTGGGGATGAAGGCCTCCAGCGCCAACTGCCGCAGCATGGCGGGCCAGGCCGACCAGCCCGGGCGGTTCTGCCAGCAGGGCGACGCGCTGCGCGCCGTGGGCCTCGACGGCAGCCTGCCCGGGGCCAACGCACATCACTACACCCTCGGCATCGACCCCGCGCGCCTCACCTGGCACGGGTTCTGGCTCGCGCCGGGCGATGTCAGCGAGCTGCCCGCCCAGGGCTGGCAGACCCTGCCCCTGCGCCACGGCGCCACCACCCTCGCCCTGGAGGGCCACCTGTTCGGCGGATCCCCCGAGGCCACCCTGTCGCTGGACCTCGAGGTCGCGGGCGAGGTGGCCTGGTCCGCGCAGGTGGCGCTCGCCCCGCTGGCAGAGGGCCCCCTCCTCGTCCCCCTGAGCCCGCCCCTCGATCCGGGCGGCCGCCCTGTCGTCCTGCGCCTCGGCACCGAGCTCGGCGCGCCCTTCGCCCTGCTGAACCACGTCGAGCTCCGGGAGTAGCCCCCATGTCCTTCGTCCAGATCGAGTTCCTCTGGTTCTTCCTGCTGGTGTTCGGGCTGTACTGGACCCTGCGCCAGCGGCGGCTGCAGAACGCCCTGCTGGTGCTGGCCAGCGCGGTCTTCTACGGCTGGATCCACCCCTGGTTCCTGATCCTGCTGTACACCGCGGCCCTGATGGACTTCTCCATGGGCCTGGCCATGCGGCGCTGGCCCACCCGCAAGAAGCTCTTCCTCATCATCAGCATGGTCAGCAACCTCGGGATGCTCGGCTTCTTCAAGTACTTCGACTTCTTCCTGGAGAACGTGATCGCGGCCCTGCACAGCCTCGGCGTGCACACCGACATGACCACGCTCGGCATCTTCCTGCCCGTGGGCATCAGCTTCTACACGTTCCAGACCATGAGCTACACCATCGACGTCTACCGGGGGGAGCTGGAGCCCCGGAAGAACCTGCTCGATTATCTGTGCTTCCTGAGCTTCTTCCCGCAGCTGGTGGCCGGGCCGGTGGAGCGGGCCAGCAACCTGATCCCCCAGATGGAGCGCGCGCGCACCTTCCGCTTCGACCGCTTCCGGGACGGCCTCGCGCTGGCCATGTGGGGCGCGGTCAAGAAGGTGGTGATCGCCGACACCATCGCGCCCTACGTGGACAAGATGTTCATCCACCAGGATCCTTCCGGCGCCATGATCTGGGCCGCCACCCTGGGCTTCACGCTGCGCATCGTGGCCGACTTCTCCGGCTACACCGACATCGCCCGGGGCACCGCGCAGATGCTCGGGTTCGATCTCTGCCTCAACTTCGACCACCCGTACCTGGCCAGGAACCCATCGGACTTCTGGGGCCGCTGGCACGTGTCCTTCTCGAGCTGGATCCGCGACTACGTCTACATCCCGCTGGGCGGCTCACGGCACGGGGCCTGGCGCACCTTCCTGGCCACAGCCGGCGCCATGCTGCTCTCGGGCCTGTGGCACGGCGCGGCCTGGACCTTCGTGCTGTGGGGCGCCTACCACGCGGCGCTGATCACCGGGTACCGGCACATCGGTGGGCTGATCCCGAAGCCCTTCCGGCGCGGCCGGCTCGGTCGCACCCTGGCGGTGCCGCTGATGTTCGCCTTCACCGTGGTGGGCTGGCTGATCTTCCGCGAGACCCACCTCGACCGGCTGCTGCACTACTTCACCCTCAACCCGCTGCAGGGCACGCAGGATCAGTGGATCGCGGCCACCGTCATGCTGGCCATGACCGCGACCCTGGGCGCCCTGCTCACCCTCGGCACCGCCACACAGCTGTTGGTGCTCCCCCAGCTGCGCCAGAGCCCCTGGTACCTGCCCGCCCTGACCACGGCCTGCGCCGCGGCGGCCGTCGCGCTGTACGTGTTCCAGCGCACGACCACCAACGATTTCATCTACTTCCAGTTCTAGGAGGCCCCCATGAGCCAGGCCGAGGGAACCACCCCGCGCCCCGGGGCCGTCCACCTGGCGGCGGCCGTGCTGCTGCCGCTGCTGCTGGTGGCGGGGGCGCTCACGTGGGCCGCCTGGGAGCGCCCCATCGCCCTCAGCGTCGACGCCCAGGCCATCGAGGCCGCCCTGGCCAAGGCCGATCCCGAGGTGGTGCTGCTCGGCGCCTCCACCGTGGCCGACGACATCAACGCCCACGAGCTCGGCCAGGCCCTCGCGGATCACCCCATCCGGGTCGCCAAGCTGGCCAAGGGCGCCACCACCCCCCCGGTCTGGTACCTGCTCGCCAAGGAGCGGCTCTTCGGCCCGGGCCTGAGGCCCCGCGTGCTGGTGATCGGCTCCACCCCGCGCGCCCTGATGGAGACCGAGGTCGGCTCCCTGGCCGCCACCCGGGTGATCAACGCCCACATGACCCGCTACGACCCCCTCATCGCCGAGAAGGCCTACCACCAGGCCCGGCAGAGCGCGGCGCGCAGCCGGATCGAGCGGACGCGGGTCGCCCTGCGCGGCGGGTTTCAGGACCTGGTGCGGGCCTGGAGCGTGGGGCTGCTCTTCGGTGAGGGCGAGGGCAGCCTGGCCGAGCGGGGCCAGCGGGTGGCCGAGCCCGCCCTGGCGCGGGCGTTCGGGGCCGCCGGATCGGTGGATCTGTCCCTGCAGCGCCGGGTGATCCCGGTGGTGGACGTGGTTGACGAGGAGTAGGAGATCAAGAGCCGCGCCACCACCGTGGCCGAGAGCTTCGTGCCCGATCTGGTGGCCCTGGCCCAGGCCTACGACACCCGGGTCGTCTTCGTCTGGCTGCCCTACCAGCAGGTCGCGCAGGCCAGCCAGGAGCTCTCGCCCGCTCGCATGGCGGAGCTGGTGGGCTACCTGAACGAGGCCGGCGCCGCCTGGGTGGACCTGCACGACCTCGGCTTCGGCGACGCCCTGTTCTACGACCGCGTGCACATGAACGCCAACGGCCGCGCGCGCTTCACCCAGGAGCTCGCCCGGGCGCTGCGGGAGGCGGATGTCCTCGGCAGCGGCCCGTTCGAGCCGGCGCAGTTGCCCTTCTTCGTGGAGCACAGCGTCGCGCGCGAGGGCACCCCCACCCCGCTCGCCGAGCCCGCCTTGACGTCGTTCAGGCTCGACCCGACCCGCCTCGCCGTGCCCCTGCCGGCCCTGTCCATCTGGTCCAACCGCGGCGGGCGGATCGCGGGCGTCGGCCCCGTCTCCCCGCTGGTGGTGTTCGAGGACGGCCTCCCCCTGTCCCGCGATCCATGGGGGGTGGTGGATCCGGAGCCCGGGACCGCCTTCCACCAGGGGCACATGCTGCTCGTCAAGCCGCGCGACCCTGCCCACCTCGCCGCGCCCGAGGGGCACTTCACCCTCGGCCTTAGCGAGGAGATCCCGGTGACCTCCGGGGGCGACCACGGCTGGTGGGCCTACCCTGGCACCACCCTGGTGGTGCGGGTCGAGGGCGACCCGGTGGGCGGCCGGGAGGCGGATGTCGGGGTGGTGCTGGAGCCCCTGGGCGCTGGCGAGGGTCAGCCCGTGGTGGCCGTTCGGGGCGCGCCTCTCGCGCTGCAACCCCAGGGCGGCCACCTCGCCGCCGGCACCCACCTGGCCGTGCCGGGCGATCCCTGGGAGATCCGCATCGCGGTCCCCCCCGGCGGCCCCATGGTCCTGGTCCGCTGGCTGCACCTCGACTCCCAGGGTGATCGCCTCGACCTGATGGGCGCGGAGGAGCTGGTCCTGCCCGTGCGCGTCAACCTGCTGGACATGGCCCTGCGCGGCAAGGCCACCGTGTCGGCGCTGTGGGAGCCCCGCGTCCTGGAGGGCTTCGAGGAGGACCCCGAGCATGGGTCCGGCGTGCTGGAGGCCCCGGAGCTCGCCAGCCTCTCCAACCGGGCCCTGGCGCAGCTCACCCACTGCACCATCTGCACCCCCTGGCGCCTGCTGGAGGACGGCCAGCCCATGCAGGACCCGAGCCCCTCCTGTGTGGACATGCTGCGCCAGCCCGTCCACGCCGGCCGCTTCTGCCAGGAGGGCGCGCGCCTGGAGGCCTTCGGCCTCGATGAGAGCGTGCCCGGAGTGAACGGCCACACCTACACCCTCATCCCGGTGCCCACCCGCGCCACCCTGTTCGGCTACTGGCTGGTGCCGGGCGACTGCGCGCACCTGCCCACGCCTGGCTGGATGGCCCTGCCCCTGCGCCACGGGGCCTCCTCCCTGGCGCTGGAGGGGCTGGTCATCGGCGACGGCACCGACGCCGTGCTCGAGCTGGACCTCTCGGTGGACGACGAGCTGCTCCAGAGCTGGATGGTGCCCATGGCGGAGCTGGCCGCGGGGCCCCTGTCCCTGCCCCTCGATCCTCCGCTGACGCCCGAGGGAAAGTCCGTCACCTTGCGCCTCGGGAGCGCGCCCGGCGCGCCCTTCGTCATGCTGACGGGCGCCGAACTCCGGGAGTAGCGCCATGACCCTCGATCTCTTCGTCCGCATGCTCTACGCCCTGGGGGGTGGGCGTCCTCATCGGCCTGGAGCGCTCCGTGGCGCGCCCCTCGACCTCCCCGGCCCCGGTCGAGGGGCAGCCGCCCCGTCCCGCCGCCGCGCCCGACCCCATCGTCGGCGTGCGCACCTGCGCCGTGCTGTCCATGCTGGGCTTCATCGGGGCCTACGTGGGCATCCACGTGGTGCCGGCCGCCGCTCCGGTGCTGTTCGCGGGGGGGGTGCTGCTGGTGCTGCTGCTCTACTGGCGCTCGCCCAGCCCCGACATCGGCATCACCACCGAGCTGGCCGCCGTGGCCTGCGTGGGCCTGGGCGCCCTGGCGTTCTCCTTCCCCCAGGCCGCGGTGGTGCTCGGCCTGCTGCTCACGGTGCTCTTGGCAGCCAAGCGCTTCACCCACGCCACCGTGGCGGGTTTTCGGCGGGTGGAGCTGAAGGGCACCCTGCAGCTGCTGGTGATCGTGCTGATCATCCTGCCCCTGCTGCCCAACCGGGCGCTCGACCCGTATGAGGCCTTCAACCCCCACAAGGTGGTCTTCCTGGTGGTGCTCATCTCGGGTATCGGCTTCGTGGGCTACTTCCTGACCAAGTACCTGGGGGCCGACAAGGGCCTGGGGCTCACCGGCCTGCTGGGCGGCCTGACGTCGAGCACCGCGGTCACCGCCGCCATGGCCCAGCAGGCGAAGCGCTCCCCCGCTCTGCGCAACGCCTGCGCCATGGCCACCGTCATCGCCAACGCCACCATGTTCGCCCGGGTGCTCGTGGTGGTCTTCCTGCTCGACCGCATCCTGTTCATGCGCCTGGCCTGGGGCCTGGGCGCCATGACCGGCACCGCTGTGCTGGGGGTCGGCGTCCTGTGGCTGCTGGCGCGCCGGCACCAGGGTGAGGGCCCCAACGCCGATCACGAGCAGACGCTGGCCAACCCCTTCAGCCTGGGCCCGGCCATCAAGTTCGCGGCCTTCTTCGTGCTGATCCTGTTCGTAGCCCGCATCGCGCGGCTGTGGCTCGGCGACTCCGGCGTCTACCTCGCCTCCCTGGTCTCGGGTCTGGCGGATGTGGACGCCATCACCCTCACCATCGCCGAGCAGACCCGCGATGGCTCTTTGCTGTACGAGGTGGGCGCGCTGGGCATCACCCTGGCCGTGGCCGCCAACTCGGTGGTGAAGAGCGTCATCGCCTTCACTTCGGGCGGCGCGCGCTTCGGCGCCGTGGTGGCCACCGTGCTGGGCGTGGCCACGGGGGCGGGGTTGGTGGTGTTGTTGGTGGTGTGAGGGGCGGGTCGGGCGCGCCGGCTTGCATCTATCGGGCGGGTGAACGTAGAATCCGGCGTGTGGTGCCTGGCAGGAGGTGCACATGCCCACGCTGGACGAGGAGCCGCTCCCTCTCGAGATCCCACCTGAGGAGACCTTCGAGAGCTGCATGGCGGAGTTCGACGATGAGGTCCTGTGGAAGGAGTACGGCGGCGTCACGAAGGACTTCCAGGCGTACCAGGACACCGAGGAGTACCGCCGTCGCAGGGAGGAGAGAGCCGAGGAGTGCCGGAAGAAGCATCCCTTGACGAGTGCACGGTGACGGTCGGGGGCGGTCTGGACCCTGGCGCGTTTTTCCCCGGCGCGACCGGCTCCAGCCCAGCCGCCTCGCGCTTCGGCGCAGTGGTTGCCGCCCTGCTGGGCATCGCCCTGGCGGTGGGGTCGGTGGCGCTGGCGGTGGCGTTTCTCCGAGGGCATGGCGGCGCGCTTCCACTGAGCGCCGGCGATCTGTCCCACGCGACCTCCGCCCCCTCGGCTGAGGAGCTCTGCGGGCGCAGGGGGAGTATCCGGGGACACCCGCAGGTCCCGCCCGACGAGACCGTCGAGAGCTGCATGGCCGAGTTCGACGCCTATCTCCTCTGGAAGGAATTCGATGGCGACCGCGGGGCGCTCGAGGAGTTCCAGAAGACCGACGAGTACAAGCTCCTCTGTGTCGCGAGGTACACCGAGTGCCGCGAGCAGTGATCGCCCTGATGTGGCTCCTGGCGGTCCCACCCGGTCCAGGGGGGGGGGGCCTCCACTCCAGGCGCCGGCGCACCGGTGCCGCCGACCTACGCCGCCGCCTGCGCCCGCTGGAGCACCCGGCTCGGCGAGCCGGGTGCCGACCGCGCGGTGGATCTCTGCTACGAACGAACCGATCGGGGGCTGCTCGCGCGGGAAGGGGTCTCCCCGACCCGGGCTGACCTCACCCTGATGTGCTCAGCCACCCGGTTTGCCGGCGCGTTCGAGGGTGAGCCCGTCGTGGCGGCGTCGCTGGAGCCCACGGACAAGCTCACCGCCGCGGTCGTGAGCCAGCGGAAGGAAGGCTGTTGGCCGGAGGTGGCCTGGCTGCCCGACGTGGCCTGCTCGGCCGTCCTGGTCGCGCCCCTGGTGCTCGTCACGGCCCGCCACTGCGTGGAGGCTTCGCGGGCTGAGTTCTCCATGCTTCGTGAGGATGGCCTCCAGGCCACCTTCGAGACCCCCGTCCTCTGGGGGGTGCCCCATCCTCGCCTGGACCTCGCGCTCCTCCTGCTGCGGGACGATCCGGGGCTCGCTCCCGCGGACTGGCTCGACGCCGTCGGCGCGGACTGGACGGACGCCCCCCTCGTAGGCGTGGGGTTCGGCCTGCAAGGGGTGGGCGAGACCACCCTCGGAAAGAGGGGCACCACCGTCCAGCGGCGGGTCGATGCCCAGCCCGACGCGACCTCCGGGCCGCCCGCGGGGAGCGCGCCCTGCGGCTACGAGGGGGATCGCGAGCCCACCTGCCAGCCCGCCTTCGAGCTCGTGACCGCCAGCGGGTTCGAGGGCCAGCCCCTCGACAGCGCCCCCGGCGACAGCGGCGGGGCGCTGTACGCCCTGGTCCCGGCGGGCCCCTTCCAGTACCGCTGGCTGCTGGTGGGCGTCACCTCCCGCGGGCGCAGCGATCGCGGCGTCCGCTTCGGCGAGGGCGGCGTCCACGTCCGCCCCGACGCCGTGGCCCCCTGGATGCTCCACACCATCGACGACCTGCACCGGGCCTGGCTCCGGGAGGAGAGGTAGAGATGCTGTTCTTCCTTGTTTGTTTTCTTGGGGTGGTGTGGGCGGAGGTGTCCGTGGAGGCGACGTTCACGATCCCGGAGTTCAGCCTCGATGAAGCCCGGGAGGTCGACATCGTGCTCTACCACACGGCGCTCGTGGTCGATGCGCAGGTCGGTTGTGAGCTGCGCGAGGCCCGTTCCGGGGCTGTGTCGCGGGTTGGAGGTACCGCGACAAAGACGGGGTTCGCCATCACAGAGGAGATCGCTGGTGGCGACTGGCGCGGGGTGTGCACCGTCGAGGCGCAGAAGAAGGTGACCGGGACCGTGCGGGTCACGCCCAGGGCCGTCGAACGGGCCGAACCTCCATGGTCAACCCGCGCGAGCACCCGCCCGCTGACCGTCGGCGGCGGCCCCAGCGGGAAAACGGCCCGAAGTGGGCTCGACTCTGCGGTCCCCGCCATCGTCGCCGACACGCTGTCCCTGGTGGCCGAGATCGCCTACGACAAGGCGAAGTCGAGGAGCTACGCCATCCTCTCGGAGCAGGTCACCGGGCTGGTGTGTGAGGAGGCGGTGCTCGCCGAGCCGCTCGTGGTGCAGTGGCGTCTGACGGGTGCGGCAGGTGACCTCCTCGCGCTCACCATCCCCAGCGGCAAGCTCCTTCCGGCCACCTGCAGCGCCGTGAGGGGGCTCGACAGCTTCGTGGCCTGGGCCAACAACGCCGCGACCCTCACCGTGGCCATCGAGCGCGACGCCATCGATCTCGCCGGCGGCATCCTGGTGGGGATGGAGAGCGACGCGCTCTCGGCGTGGCAGAAGACACAGATCCAGTTCCTCTTCCGCGCACTGCAGCGCGTCCTGGCGGACGACATCGTCAACCAGACCAAGCCCGACCTGACGGACGCCCAGACGCTGCTCTACCTGCTGTCGAAGCACGAGTGGATGGAGGGCAATGGCGAAGCGGGCCCGAGCATCAGGTGGAACGGGGAGGCCATCGGAGACAGCCCAGCGGAGAAGACCAGCTTCGCGAACCGGGAGACGTGCCTCGCCTTCGGCCTGCAGGCCTCCTTCGCCATCGCCTCCATGTGCCAGCCAGACCATGGGCAGGTGACCTGTACGGTCACCGACGTGCTCACCAGGCTCGAGGACCCGGTCACAGGCCTGGGGGTCCCGGAGAAGGGTGTCCCCGAGTGCTGGAGGTCGGCGGACCCTGGCCTGAACTGGCAGGACTTCTCCGAGCTGGCCACGTCTCTCTACGCCCTCACGCAGCCGGGCAACGACCGGGACGCCCTGCGGGCCGCGGTCGTCGTGATGCTCGATATCGTCGATCTCATCCTCGAGCTGGCGCCGGATGGCGCCGAGGGCGCACAGGGCGACATCGCCGACCTGCTCGCCAGCGCCCGCCCCTTCTTCCTGTCCTTCGTGGACAACGACCTCGCGGGTGCGGTGAGCGCCGGGATGGGGGTGGTGAACCAGGTCTTCGAGCTGTGGGCGGAGGACGCGGGGGACGATCCTCGGGGCAAGCCCGTGAGGGCCTTCTCCCGTATCACCCCCGTGGTCACCACCCTGGCGAGCAACGCCCAGAACCTGCGCCAGGCCCGCTACGCGGACGAGGAGACCGCGGAGAAGCTGCGGGAGGCGCGCAAGGAGTCCCTGGAGGCCCTGATTGATGCGTCGACCAGGCGCGATGACCGCTGGGAGGAGTGGGTCGCGGGGTTCTCGGTCAACGTGGGGATCACGCCCCTGGCGAGCTCCTGGGGTGTTGAAAGCGGGCCCGTCGTGTTCTCTACGCTGCTGACCACAACCGACGAGACGACGACGAGCATCCCCGTCTCCCTCCCACTCGGCATCTCTGTGGATCGCTACCATCGGTGCCGAAGGGATGGGAAGGGCGGTGCCGGCCCGCACTTCATGCTCGCCCTCGCGGACATCGCTCAGTTCCTGCCGGACAGCACAGACCCGGAGCAGGCCGCACAGGATCTTCAGTGGAGCGACTTCATCATGGTGGGCGGCCAGTTTGGGGTCGCGATCTGGCGCCCCCAGGACAACATCAACTTCGCGTTCGACCTGCGCTACGCGCCCTACAGGCAAGCGGGTCCGTACCGGGTGGGCCTCCAGATCTCCTACCTGGTCCCCCTCTTCGACTTCAACTGACCTGCCCTACCCGTTCGGCGAGAACACCTGGTGGCAGTCCCTGCACGGCGTCAACCCCGGCACGCCCCGGCTCGCCACATCCCGTCGAAGATCCTGCAACCTGGTGGAATTCCAGATCTCCGACAGCCGCCCTGAGGTGACCTCCCCCACCTGGTTCTCCAGCCCCGTGTCCCAGGGGCAGAGGGTGACCTTGCCATCCCAGGAGATGACCGGGGTCTCCATGGGCCCGCGGCATCGCCTGGGTTGGGTGGCGTCCGGCAGGTCCTGAGGCGCGCCGAGCGCCTCCGCCACCTCCCGCAGCGCGGCCTCCGCGGCCTGGTCGCCCAGGAAGGTGCGGGGATCCGCCCGCCGCAGCCAGTAGGCGTCGCCCCCGGGGGGCAGGCGGCCCGCGACGAGCACCGGATCCCGCATGCGATGCCGCCACAGCTCCAGATCGGCGCTCACCACCTCTGGATCGAGCCCCGCCGGCGGGACCTCGCGCAGCAGCACGAAGCGCAGGGTGGAGCCTCGCTCCCAGGCCAGGCGCTCCACGTGAGCCCAGGCCACGCGCTGGTGCGCGCCCATGCGATCGAGGTCGAGCTGGATCTCCTGGGGCGCCTCCGGGCGAGCCAGCAGCAGGTCCACCGCGTCCTCGCCCAGCATCAGCGCCGAGGTGTGCAGCACCAGGCGCCCGAAGAGGCGTCCGGGGCCGACCACCTGCAGCAGGAAGCGCAGGATGGGGTTCAGCTCGGGGTGCAGCAGGGGCTCGCCGCGCCAGCGCAGGGCGAGGCTGCCGAAGGAGGCGCCCGCGGCGCCGAGGTCCTCCACCACGCGCTTCACCAGCTCGAAGCCCATGAAGCCGCGGCCGAAGTCCACGTAGTGGCGGTCGCGCCAGACCTGCCAGGTGTGCGGGTCGGCCCAGGCGGCCTCCAGGGGCCCGGGGGCCTGGGACAGGAGGCCCTTCATGCGCTCGGGCGGGGTGGGGCAGCCGGCCCAGCGGCAGTCGCAGGTGTCGGTCAGCTCCAGGGTGAGGGCGCCCTCGGGCAGGGCCAGGCGCGGGGTGGCGGCCCGTTGCGGGCGGGGCATGCGGGCGCGCAGATTCTCGGCGGCCAGGCCCAGGGCTTTGCCGGCCAGGGGCGCCAGGTGATCCGAGTCGCGCCGCAGGTAGCAGTTCTGGATGCAGGGGGTGCGGCAGGACTTCACGACCCTGCGGCGGGCCGCCAGCGCCGGGGAGCGCCAGAGCTGCTGCAGGGTCTGCTCGCGCACGCTGCCGTAGCGCCCGTTCAGGAAGTCGAGCTGGCCGTCGCACATGATGGCGCTGCCGTCGGCGTTGATGTACAGCTCCTTCCAACCGGCCCAGCAGGGGGCCTCCAGCGGCGCCACCTCGTCGCGGTAGTAGGCGGGGATGAGCCTGAGGTCCTGCTCGCTGGACTGGATGCGGAAGAAGGGCCAGGGTGGGTGGCGCAGGCGCTCCAGCAGGCCCTCCACCAGGCGCTCGAGCTCCGGCAGGCGCTCGGGGCCGATCCAGAGCTCGGCCACCTCGGCTTCGCGCCGGGCGCGCTCGGCGGGGTCGAGCCCCGCGCCGGCCTCGGGCGTGCGCCGGAAGAGGTTGAGGAGCTGCACGCCGTCGAAGCCCTCCTCGGCCAGGTGATCGAGGAAGGCGGGCAGCTCGGCGAGGTCGCGGGCGTGGATCAGGGTGTTGGCCAGGACCTTGCGGCGGGGGTTCTTCGCCTCGGCGTCGGCCCGACGCACCGCGCGGTAGCCGGCCAGGGCGCGGCGCCAGGTGCCCGCGCCGCGGATGGCGTCGTGGGCGGCCTCATGCCCGTCCAGCGAGAAGGTGAGGTGCAGCTTCTCGGGGGGGATGCGGGCCAGGCGGGCGGCCCGCGCGGGGGTGAGGAGGGTGCCGTTGGTGGTGAGCGTGATGTGGAAGTCCTTGCCCGCGGCGTGCTGCAGGATCTGCTCGAGGTCCGTGCGCACGAAGGGCTCGCCGCCCAGCGGGTTCAGCACGCGCACGCCCCAGAGCGCGGCCTGGTCGATGACGTCGAGGATCTCGCCCGTGGAGAGCTCGTCCGGCACGTCGTAGCAGGTCGTGCACATGCTGCAGCGCAGGTTGCAGCGCAGGGTGAGGTTGATGGAGAGCCAGTCCGGGGGCGCGAGCGAGCGGTTGAGCGCGCGCGACAGGTACATCCGGACGTCTTGCTCCAGGTGGCGGGGCGTGGGCATGCTCGGCGCGGGCCTTTTGGCTACGGTAGCCAGGCTGCTTAGCCCGGGGCGAGTCGCTCCGGCAGGCAGCCAGCTCACCTGGAGCCCGGATCGTCCATGCGCATCCTCATCGTCTTCCACGGCTGGTTCCCGCGGGCGGACGCCGCTGTCGCGGGTGGCGCGCTCAGGGCCTGGCACCACGCCGAGGCCCTGGCCGCCGCCGGACACGACGTCCACCTCGTCACCCGCGAGCAAGACGCCGTCGCCGACGGCCCGCCCACCTTCCGCAGCGCGCCGGATCTGCTGGCCCACGCCCGCCGGGTGAGGCCCGAGGTGGTCCTGTGCGTCCAGCCCGAGGAGGCGCCCACCCTGGCCGCCCTCGGCCTGCCCCTGGTGGTGGATCTGTACGCCCCGCGCCTCCTGGAGGCCCAGTTCCAGGACGCCACCGGCGAGGAGGCCGTGGCCACCCTGCGCGCCATCCAGGCCGGGGATTTCTTCCTCTTCTCCAACCCGCGCCAGCGTTACTTTTTCCTGGGGCTGCTGGCCATGGCGGGGGTGGACCTGCGCGACGACCGCTTCGGCGCGGTGGTGCCCCTGGTGGCCCCCGAGGGGCCGCCCCGGCAGGCGCCGTCATCGCCGCTCTTCGTGCTCGGCGGCGTGGCCTGGCCGTGGATCGACCCGTTGGAGGGCCTCACGCGCGCCGTGGCCCACCTGCGCAAGCGCCGGCAGGGCAGGGTCCTCGTGCTGGGCGGGCAGCCGGCCGTGGGCAGCGCGGCCGTGCGCGATCTCCCCGCGGTCCTGCCCCCCGGCCCGCGCCTGGCCTACCGCGGCCCGGTGCCCTACCCGGAGCTGTTGAACATCTACGCCGGCGCCACAGCCGCGCTCGATCTCATGGCTCCCACCCCGGAGCGAACCCTGGCGGTGGCCTTCCGCCACATGGACTACCTGGGCTGCGGCCTGCCCATGATCGTGGGGGCCGAGCACGTGCTGGGCGATGTGCTGGCGGAGGCCGGCGCCGGCCTGGTGGGCCTGCCCGTGGAGGAGGCCCTCGACCGCGTGATCGACGCCCCCGAGGAGCACGAGGCCCGCGCGGTGGCCGCCCGCGCGCTGGCCCGCGCGCGCTTCGGCCGGGAGGCCTGCGAG
>JBDRKM010000103.1:0-32736 GCA_043814015.1 Pseudomonadota bacterium | reverse complement strand
GCCCGGCCTGGGCCTGGATCTCGACGGCTGGTACGCCGCCGAGCCAGCCATCCTGCGGCTGCTGGACGCACCGGAGGAGGATCCCCGCTTCACGGTGGCCCAGCTCCGGGACGCCCTGGCCCGAGCCACGGGGCGCAGCCTCACCACCCCGGACCCGGCACGCTACCAGCGCGCCATCGACGTGACCCTCGAGCTGCTCGCCACGGCTGTGCAGCCCCTGGTCCGGACGAGCGACGACCCCCGCGATGCCCAAGCCCGCCAGACCCTCGCATCGCTCGAGCAGGCCCGCACCAACCCGCCGGCTCCCCTGGCTCCCGAGGCCTGCGCCTACCTCAACCGGATCCTCCTGGCCCAGGTCCACGGCAGGCTCTTCCACCGCCTCGGCGGCCTCCCGCGCGCCCTGGGCCTGCTGCTGGTCGAGACGCGCATGGCCCGCGCCGCGAGCAACGACGGGCGCAGCCTCGACGCCGCCCAGCTCGCCGTGGTGCTGGTGCCATGGTGGAGCCTCGCGGGGCACGGCGCCGTGGTCGCAGCCCTCCGCATGGCGGCCCCTACCCTCGAAGACCTCTTCATCCACGCGTAGCCGACATCTCCACCGCACCGGAACCCACCATGCCCGACACCAACACACTGGCCATCATCCTCGGCGGCGGGCGCGGCACGCGCCTCTTCCCCCTCACCAAGATGCGGGCCAAGCCGGCCGTGCCCCTCGCCGGGCGCTACCGCTTGATCGACATCCCCATCTCCAACTGCATCAACTCCGGGGTGAGCCGCATCTTCGTGCTCACGCAGTTCCTCTCGGCCTCCCTGCACCGCCACGTCTACGAGACCTACAAGTTCGACATCTTCTCCCGTGGCTTCGTGGAGATCCTGCCCGCGGAGCAGACCCTGACCCACAACGACTGGTACCAGGGCACCGCCGACGCGGTCCACCGCCAGCTGCCGCGCATCCTCTCCCGCGACCCGGACAACGTCCTCATCCTGGCGGGAGACCACCTCTACCGCACCGACTACCGCGAGTTCCTTCGCCTGCACGAGGAGGTGGGGGCGGACGTCACCATCGGAGTGCTGCCGGTGGCGGCCGCGGACACCGGCCGCTTCGGCATCCTGCAGACCGACGCCGACGGGCACATCACGCGCTTCGCCGAGAAACCGACGGACCCCGCCCTGCTGGCCGAGCTGGCCTCTGCGCCCAATGACCCCCTCCCCTTCCTCGGCTCCATGGGCATCTACGTCTTCCGCACCTCCGTCTTGAAGGATCTGCTGGAGCAGGGCGAGGGCGACGACTTCGGCAAACACATCATCCCGGCGGCCATCCAGCGCCTGCACGTCCACGCCTGGCGCTTCGACGGCTTCTGGGAGGACATCGGGACCATCGCCAGCTTCTACGACGCCAACATGCTGCTCACCCGCCGCGAGCGGCCCTTCAGCTTCTACGACCGGCGCTACCCCATCTACACCCGCCCGCGCTTCCTGCCCGGCTCCCAGATCGACGGGTCCAGCATGAACGATGTGCTGCTGGGCGACGGCTGCCGCGTGAACCAGTCCCTCCTGGAGGGCTGCGTCATCGGCCAGCGCTCCATCATCCACCCGGGCTGCCACCTGCGCGGGGTGATCATGCTGGGGGCCGACCACTACGAGACCCCCCAGGAGCTGGCGCAGGACAAAGCCGGCTGGCTGCCCGCCATCGGCATCGGCAAGGACTGCGCCATCGAGCGCGCCATCCTCGACAAGGGGGCCCGCATCGGCGCCGGCGTGCGGATCGAGAGCCACGAGGGCCAGCCGGACAGCGACGGCCCCGAGGAGCGCTGGTACGTGCGCGACGGCATCGTGGTGATCCCCAAGAACACCGTCATCGAGGACGCGACCGTCATCGCGCCCGCGCGGCCCGCGGCGGCAGGGGTGTAAGTTCCCGGCTCCCCGGTGCATTAGACTCCCCACCACCGACGTACCCCCCCCGTCCCGCGCCGGGCCCGACCTCCCGTGCTCGCGCACTCCCCTGGAGGAACCATGAACGAAGTCGAGGACACCGAGCGCGGTCGCAAGCTGCTGTCCGCCGTGGAGCGCATCATCGAGGACACCGAGGCCATCATCGCCCAGGTGGACCGCCAGCGGACCATGGTGCTCTCCACGCACCCCGGGATCCAGGGCCAGACCCTGCGCGACAAGATCTCCACCCGGCTGGTGCGCCACTACTCCAACGCCTGCGCCATCTCGGGCGGCGCCACCGCCCTGCCCTCCCTCTTCCCCGGAGCCGGCTCCGTGATCGCCCTGACCGGCGGCACCCTGCTGGACGTGGCCTTCATCCTCAAGTTCGAGGTGGAGATGGCCCTGGCCCTGTGCTGGAACCACGGCTTCGACATCCGCGAGGAGCGCGAGCGGGAGCTGGCCTTCCTGCTGGCCTCGGTGCTGGTGCACGACGAGTCCACCGGCGAGAGCTTCGTCAACGACGTGGCCCGCGCCGAGGGCGAGGCGCTGTGGAACTACGCTCCGCGCCAGGTGCCCAAGATCCTGGCCCAGGTGCTCGCCCGCATCGCCATGCGCCAGGTGGGCAAGGGGCTGTTCCGCATGCTGCCCATCGTGGGTATCGCCGTGGGCGCGGGCCTCAACAAGGCCCTGACCCAGAAGACCGGCCAGCGCATGGTGGAGGAGCTCGGGCGGCGCCGCGCCGAGGGGGAGCACGAGCGGCCACCCGCCGACGTGGTGGACGCGGCCACGGGCGCCGAAACCCCCGCCCAGGAGGTCGCCCCCGACGATGAGATCGTGGAGGCCGCCGTCGAACCGCAGCGAGAGGTCAAGCAGCCCATCGTCGCGGACCCGCCCGCCGCCGCGGAGCCCCCCGCCGACCCGAGGGCCGAGCTGGAGGCCCTCGCGTGGGACGATCTGCGCGCCCGCGCCAGGGCCGCCGGCGTGCCCGCCAAGGGCAAAAAGGGCGCCCTGATCGACGCGATCCTGGCCGCGGAGGCCGCCCATGACTGAGTCCCACCACGAGCTCGCGGACCTCCTCTGGCCCCAGGAGCGCCCCAGCAAGGTCCTCCGCTGCCGCCACTGCGGCAAGAAGAACCGTGTTGACGTGCCGCGCGCCCTGTTCGAGCCCGAGACCTGCCGCTGCGGTGCCTGCCACGGCGCCCTGTTCCTCGAGCGCGACGAGCCGCTCACCGACATCGCCTCCACCGCCTACGAGCACAGCCTGGACCGCGCCTCGCTGCAGGCCCTCAAGGCCGTCCCGGGTTTCCCCGCCGCCGTGCGCTGGCTCATCGCCCAGCTGCCCGAGCGGCTGCAGCACCTCCAGGCCCTCGCGGCCACCATCCGCTGCGACGAGCAGCAGTTCCCGGCGCTCTCCGGGCTGCTGGACCAGGCCCGCCGCCGCCTGGACATCCCGTACCGTCCGGCGCTGTACCTGGACGAGTCCCCCTACATGAACGCCATGACCATCGGAGTGGAACACCCCCTGATCACGGTGAACTCGGCGCTGCTCGATCAGTTCGACGACGAGGAGGTCATCGCGGTGCTGGCCCACGAGCTGGGCCACCTGCACGCCGATCACGTCCTCTACATGACCATGGCCCGCATCCTGGTCACGCTGGGGCGCATGACCAGCAACGTGATCAGCCTGCTGTCCTTCCCCATCCAGCTCGCCCTGCTCAAGTGGCAGCGCTGCGCCGAGCTGACCGCCGATCGCGCCGGGCTGCTCGGCTGCCGCGATCTGCGGGTGGCCCTCAGCGTGCAGCTCAAGATGGCGGGCGGCGCGCGCCCGGGCACCCTCAGGCGCGGCGAGCTCAAGCTCGGCCCCTTCATCACCCAGGCCCGCGAGCTCGAGCAGAAGGAGATGGCCTCCTGGCTGGACAACAGCCTGCTGCTCCTGCTCACCGTGGGCCGCACCCACCCCTACTCGGCCTGGCGCCTGATGCACCTCCTGCAGTGGGTGGAGAACGGCAACTACCTCGACATCATGGCGGGCGAGTACGCCCGGGTGAAGCGCGAGGCGCCGGAGCCCGAGCCGGCCTGATCGGGCTCGCGGTCCGCGGCCTCCGGGGGTAGGATCGCCCGCCCCGGAGCCGCCCCTATGCCCCACCTCGGCCCCCCGACCCTCGATCCGGAGCGCTGCACCGCCTGCGGGCTGTGCGCGCAGGCCTGCGCCTCCATGGTGCTGGCCCTGGAGCCCGCCGACGGCGCGCGCCGCGGCCGGCTCACCCTCGTCCACCCCGACTGGTGCAATGCCTGCGGACACTGCGAGGCCATCTGCCCCGCGGGCGCCATCCGCGCGCCCCTGCCCCTGCCGGAGGGCGCGCCGAAGCCCGGCCGCGCCCCCGCGGTCGCCCCGGAGCAGCTCGAGATCCTGCTGCGCGAGCGCCGCTCCGTGCGCATCTACAAGCCCGAGCCCGTGCCCCGGGAGCTGCTGGAGCGGGTGATCGAGGCCGCCCGGCACACCCCCACGGGCACCAACAGCCAGAACGTCCACTGGCTGGTGCTCAGCGGCCGCCCGCGGGTGAACGAGCTGAGGGATCGCTGCCTGGCCTTCTACACCCGCCTGTTCAAGGCGGTGGACAACCCTGTGGCCAGCCTCGGCCTGCGCGCGGTGGTGGGGGGCCGCCAGCACGGGCAGCTCAGGGAGTACCTGCCCGTGGTGAAGGAGGCCGAGCGGCGCATGGCGGCCGGCGACGACCGCCTGCTGTACCAGGCCCCGGCCGTCGTGCTCGTGCACGCCGAGGCCTGGGACGCCTGCTCGCCCTTCAACGCCGACGCCGCCCTGTTCTCGGCCTCGCTCATGGCCCACAGCCTGGGGCTCGGCTGCTGCTTCAACGGGTTCGCCCAGCAGGCCGTCGAGAACAGCCGCCCCCTCAAGGCCTGGCTCGGCATCCCCCGGGACCACCGTTGCTATATGACCATGACCGTCGGTTGGCCCGCGCACCGCTACGTCGGGGTCTGCGAGCGCCAGCCCGCCCCCATCCGCTGGATGACCTCATGACCACCGAGGAGCTGATCGCGGAGCTGGTGGCTACCCTGGACGACCGCCGCCTGTCGCGCACCGAGCGCCGGGCCCTGCGCGAGGTGCTCGCCGAGGCGCCGCTGGACGAGCGCGCGCGCCTGCAGGTGGAGGCCGCCCTGTTCGAGGCGGCCGCCGCCGCCTTGGCCGATCCGCGCGATGCCGCCGTCATCTCCTGGCTCAAGGCCAGCCTGGCGGCCCTGCGCGGGGCTCCCGCCAACGCCGAAATCCAGCCCTCCCACGCCTGGTTCGGCCCAGACGACCACCTGGCCGAGGCCCTCATCGCGCAGCTCTCCGCGGCCCGGGCCAGCATCGACGCCTGCGTCTTCACCATCACCGACGACCGCATCGCCGAGGCCCTGCTCGCGGCCCACGGGCGCGGGGTCCTGGTGCGCGTCATCACGGACGACGAGAAGAGCAGCGATCCGGGCTCCGACATCGGCCGCCTGGAGCGCGGCGGGATCGAGGTGCGCTCCGACAACGGCCCGGCCTGGATGCACCACAAGTTCGCGGTCCTGGACGGCGCGCGGGTGCTCACGGGATCCTACAACTGGACCCGCGCGGCCTCGGAGGAGAACCACGAGAACCTCCTGGTCTGTGCGGATCCGGCGCTCGTGCGTGGCTACGCGGGCCACTTCGAGCACCTCTGGGCCCGCTTCGCCTTCGGGATGCGATAGGTAGCCAGGCCCCAGGGGTCCTCCCCCCATGCCCTCCATCCTCCGCCTCGGCCTCTGCCAGACCGCCTGCCCCGTCCAACCCGGCGAGGGCCCCCGGGAGGTCCAGGCGCGCGCCATGGCCGCGCGGTTGGAGCAGGTGGAGGCCGCGGTGCGGGTGGGGGTGCAGCTGCTGTGCTTCCCCGAGCTGTCCGCCCTGCCCTTCTTCCCCGGTGGGCCCGACCGGCGTTGGCGGGAGTGTGCCCTCCCGGCCGAGGCGCTGGCCCCCGTGGCGCGGGCCGCCGGGCTGCATCGCTGCGTGCTGGTCTACCCCTTCCTCGAGCTCGGTCATGGCGAGCGGGTCTATTCCAGCGTGGCGGTCTTCGACGCGGACGGCCGCGCGCTCGGGGTCACCAGGCGCCAGCACATCGCGCCCGGGGAGGAGGCCGATCTCGATCCCGGCACAGGCTCCTTCCCGGTCTTCACGACCGCCGCCGGCCTGCTCGGGGTGGTGCCCGGCCTCGACCGCAACCTGCCCGAGGTGGCGCGCATCCTCGGTCTGCGCGGGGCCGAGCTTATCCTCTTCCTCGCCGCGGCCACCGCGGATCTGCCCCGCGCCGTCTGGGAGGCCGAGCCCATCGCTGTGGCCGCCCAGAACCTGTTGTGGGTCGCCGCCTGCAACCGGGTGGGGGTCGAGCGGCTCGAGGGTCCCGACGGCGCCACGCACCGCGAGTTCTCGGGCGGCAGCTTCGTGGCCGACCCCCGCGGCCGCTTCCACGCCCACGCTTCCCGCGACCAGGCCGCCCTGGTGCGGGCCGATGTCCCGCTGGGCCGCCTGCGCCAGGAGCGCGCCCAACACCCGCCCCAGGCCCTGCGTCGACCGGGGCTCTACCACTTCCTCGTCGAACCCTGAGAACCCGATGTCCCTCGTCCTGCCCCCCCAGGTCGCCGCCCTGCGCTGCGTGCTCTGCGGCTTCACCCACCGCGACCCCTGGCTGTGGACCTGCCCCCACTGCGGCCCCGAGAGCCGCATGGACGTCCTCTACGACGCCGATGCACCCGCCCGCATGGCGCGCGAGCTGGCCGCCGCACCCCTGGACCACTGGCGCTACCGCGCCGTGATGCCCATCCCCGAGGGCGCCGCCCTGCCGCCCCTGCAGGTGGGCTGGAGCCCGGTGCACGAGGCCCCGCGCCTGGCCGCCCGCCTGGGGCTCGCCCGCGTCGTGGTCAAGGACGATGGCAGAAACCCCTCCGCCTCCCTCAAGGACCGCGCCTCCTCCGTGGGCGTGGTCATGGCCGTGGCCGCCGGCAAGGAGCGCATCACCTGCGCCAGCACGGGGAATGCCGCCTCCTCCACCGCCTGCATCGCCGCCTCCATGGGCCTGGCGGCCACCATCTTCGTGCCCAGGCGCGCGCCCCTGCCCAAGATCGCCCAGCTGCGCGTGTTCGGGGCCCAGGTCTTCCGGGTGGACGCCGACTACGACACCGCCTGGGACCTGGCCGCCGCTGTGGCCGCCCGCAAGCCCTGGTTCAACCGCAACTGCGCCATCAACCCCTACCTGGTGGAGGGCAAGAAGACCGTCGGCCTGGAGCTGGCCGAGCAGCTCGGCGCGCGCATGACCCCCTGGGTGGCCATCTCCGTGGGCGACGGCTGCACCATCGCCGGGCTGATCAAGGGCCTGGAGGAGGCGCACGCCGCCGGGCTCATCCCCTTCGTGCCCCGTGTGCTCGGCGTGCAGGCCGAGGGCGCCGCGCCCCTGGTGCACGCCTTCGAGCGCGGCGACGGTCCGCAGACCGAGGCGGCCAGCACTGTGGCCGACAGCCTGTGCGTGGGCCACCCGCGCAACGGCCACAAGGCCCTGCAGGCCATCCGCCGCAACGGCGGGGTGCTGCTCGCGGTCCCCGACGCGGCCATCCTGGCGGCCCTCGCCACCCTCGCCGAGTCCACCGGCATCTTCGGCGAGCCCGCCGCTTCCGCCACCGTGGCGGGCGTGGCCGCTGCGCGCGCCCGCGGGATCCTGGGAGAGGAGGACGAGGTGGCCGTCGTGGTCACGGGCAACGGCCTGAAGGACCCTGGCTCGGTGCTCGAGGCCGTGGCCGGCCCCGTGGACGTGGCCCCCTCCGTGGACGCCGTGCTGGCCGCCCTCTGAGCGGAGGGACCGATGGAGTTCAATAAAAGCCACGGGCTCGGCAACGACTACCTCATCGCCGATCTCGCGCGGCCACCCACCGCGGGCCAGGTGCGGCTGATCTGCGACCGCAACCACGGCATGGGCAGCGACGGTCTGCTGTGGGCCTGCACCTCCGAGCGCGCCGCGGCGGGCCTGCGCATCTACAACCCCGACGGCTCCGAGGCCGAGATCAGCGGCAACGGCCTGCGCATCTTCGCCCACTGGCTGCACCACCACCGCGGCGCCCCACAGGATCTCACCGTCGAGGTGGGCGGCCGGATGGTGGCCTGCCACGTCGAGGGCGACCAGGTGCGCGTGGCCATGGGCCGGGCCACCTTCGTGCCGGCGGAGGTGCCGGTGAGGGCCGAGGTCCCGTTCATCGAGGCGCCCCTGCCCGTCGCCGGCCTGCGCGGCACCGCCGTGGGCATGGGCAACCCCCACTGCGTCGTGTTCGTCGAGGAGGCGCTGGACACCCTGCCGTGGCGCGCCTGGGGCGAAGCCCTGGAGCGCTGCGATCTCTTCCCCAACCGCACCAACGTGCAGATCGCGCGGGTCCTGGCTGAGGATGCGATCGAGATCCGCATCTGGGAGCGGGGGGCCGGGCCCACCCTGGCCTCTGGATCGAGCGCCTGCGCGGCCGCCGCCGCAGCGGTGCGCACGAGCCGCTGCCGCGGGCGCATCCAGGTCGAGGCGCCCGGCGGGGTGCTGCACGTGGAGGTGGGTGAGGACTTCGCCATCACACTGGAGGGCCCGGTGGAGGAGGTGGGCAGCTTCACGCCCGCGCCGGCCCTCCTGGCGCGCTGGGAGCGGGGCTGATCGGCGGCGCAGGGCGCGCCGCTGGGTGTCCCGGTGCAGCCCGGCGGCGTGCAGGGAGCCGTCCCCGGCATGATGGAATAGAGGTGAGGCGAGGTGCGGAATGCCGGATGATCCCGTCAGCTTGTGCGATGAGGCCCTGCCTCGCCTGAACATCAGCGCCCCGCTCACGACCAAGGCCCTGTATGAAACGCTCCACGTCGAGCGCCACGAGCCGGTGATGCGCAAGCTGGAGAAGCGGCTCCAGTACGAGATGGACAGCAAGGCCAAGCTGGTCTTCAGCGGGCACACCGGGAGCGGCAAGTCCACCGAGCTGTTTGGCCTCAAGCGGCGGCTTGAGGCGCAGCAACGGGCCACGATCGTGTACTTCTCGGTGCGGGACCATGTGAACATCGTGGGCATCGACGCCACCCGGCTGCTGGAGGCCATGGCGCGCGCGCTATGCGCCGCGCTGCCCGAGGGACAGGTCCCGGCTGACTTCGAGGAGCGCGTTCGCGAGGCCAACGAGCGCTACCGCCGGGTCCGGCGGCACGCCGAAGGGATCACCCTGGGGGTCAAGGGGAGCCCCAAAGCAGGGTTCGTGGAGGGGTCGGTCGGGTTGGAGTCGGCGCGCGGCACCGAGGAGGAGCGTGTCCTGGAGGAAGCCGCCGATCCCGCCGCGATGCTCGCCCTCGTCAACGAGCTCCTCGGGCTGTTGCGTGGCCTGCGCAGGGCCTCCCCCCCGATCCTGATCCTCTGCGATGACCTCGAGAAGCTCGACCTTAAATCTGCCATCCGGGTGTTCGAGGAGGGCCTGGCCTTGAGCGAGGTGGACGCCTGCGTGGTCTACACCGTCCCCATCGCCCTGGTCTATTCGGTCAACCGCAAACGGTTGCTCGGGCACTTCGGCGACGGGAGCCACATCCTGCCCATCATCAAGGTGCGCGACCGCCAGGGTGCTGAGGTCCAGGAGGGGATCGACCGGATGCGGGCCATGCTGGCGCCGCGTTTCCCGCGGCTGGACGAGGTGGTCCCCCCGCCTGTGTTCAGGGCCATGGCGCTTCAGAGCGGAGGTGTCTTCCGCGACCTGCTGCGGATGCTGCGGGACCTGTGCCTGGAGATCGTCATCCAGGAGCGCCAGGTGCCGGCCGACCTGGATCTGGCCAAGGCCGCCGGCACCGAGCTGCGCAACGACTTCTCGCGCCAGGTGCCGGGCAAGCTCGCGACCCGCCTGGCGCGGGTGATGGACGACCCCTCCCACCAGCGGGGCGGTGGCATGGACGAGGAGCTGGCCACCCTGCTCGATCTGGCCGCGGTCCTGGAGTACCACAACGACGAGATGTGGTACGCGATCCATCCCCTGGCCGATCACCTCCTGCCCTCTGCCCATGGTTGATCGCCGCCGCGCCAGGCTGGAGCAGGAGCTGACGCTCCGCCACGGCTTCGTGCTGCTCGAAGCCGACACCATCGCCGCGCGCCGCGCCTGGCTCGGCGTCCTGCGGGAGATCGCCGGAGCGAGCGGCCGTCCCCTGCGGGTACTGCCCTCCGTGGGCGATGTGGCCGAGGTGCTGCTCTCGGCCGAGGCCGAGGAGGGGACGGTGTGGGTGCTCACGGCCGACGAGCTGCAGGCGCCCCAGGAGCGGGAGACCTGGCTCCTCTCCCTGAACACCAGCCGCGATCGGCTCGCGGCCCAAGGGGGCTCCATCGTCTTGATCGCCGATACCGGCGCCATCTCGGAGATCGCCCAGCATGCGAAGGACTTCTGGTCCTGGCGGGCCGCGGTGATGGTGCCGGAGCCGGAGGCCGAGGCTCCTACCGCAGCAGGTGAGGCGGCGCCGCCCGAAGAGGACTCCGATCCTTTCGAGCTGCGCCCACGCCCCCTGCTCCCGGGGCAGGCGGCCTACAATGCACTCGGGCAAACGGATCCTGCCCTGGTAGTGGGGCTCAGCCGCTGGTTCGTCCCGCCCCGGGGGGCGCCATGGTGGGACAGGCTGGTGCGGATCAAGCGGCGCATCGTCCTGGGGGAGAGTGGGCACGTGGTCCTGTGCGGGCCGCGCGGTGTGGGCAAGAGCACGCTGCTGTGGTGGGTGGCGGAGGCAGTCCGGGGACAACGGGCGCCGCTGTCCCTGCGTGTCGGCGCTCAGGGAGGCGATACGCCGGCAGAGCAGGTGGCGATCGGGCTCCTCGACGTGGCGATCACGCCCTCTCCAGGCCTGCGCGCTTCGCAGGCGCTGGAGAACCTCAGGGGGTTGCTGAGCGAGCTGGGGCTGGCTGGCGCTGCCGCCGGCGATGATCGCGCGTGGTCCGAGCGGGACCTGCAGCCGGTCCATTCCTGGGAGGCCGAGGAGGCGGCCACGCGGGTGGGACGGGTGAGGGCGGCGCTCCAGGGGAGTGAAGTCGTGGCGGGCTTTGCGAACGCAGTCGAACGATCAGGCCTGGTCTTGGCGACTGCGTCGGGAGCCCAGCCGACAGGGCCCCAGGTCGCCGCGGAGAACGCCCAGCGCCTCGACGAGCAGATCGCCCGCGTGCTCCGCACCCTGGGCGATGACGCCGTGCAGGCCGGGCGGCTCGGGCTCCTGCTGGTGGTGGACGGCCTGGACGATCTGCCACGGCCCCGCGCCGAGCAGCTCGCAGCCTACATCGCCGCCTGCCTTCCCGCGTGGAACGACCCGCCCCTCATCTTGGCAGGTCCACCCTGCCTGACCTTCCCGGGTCCGGTCCTCCAGCTCGACCCACGTGAGATCCCGGCGGCCCAGGTCCGGGCGATTCTGACCGCCCGCCTGGCCGACGACGACGTCGTGCTCGGGGATGGCGCGCTGGACAGCCTGGACCGATTCGCGGGCGGCCTCCCCTCCCTGGCCCTGCGGCTCGCCCGCGAGGCGTTGCTGGAGGCGGACCTCGAGCCACGCACGCTGGACGAAGAGGAGAAGGGGGCAGGGCGGCCCGAGATCGACACCGGGGCCGTGGACCGCGCCGCCCACGAGATCGGCGGGCGTTGGCTCCGATCGCTCGGGGCCGAGGACCGGAAGGCGCTGGACTCGCTCGCGTTTGGACTCCTCATGCCGAAGGTGGCCGACTCCCTGCTTGCGGCCGGGGCTGCGCTGCCCCTGGGCGATGGCGCGGTCCTCCACCCCCTGCTGGAGTTGGCCCTCCGGTACGCCTGACCCGGCCCGCCCCCCGGCCCTCGTGGCGCGCTGGCAGCGGGGCTGATCAGCGCACCACGGCGCGCGCCTGGGTGTCCCAGTACAGCCCGGTCTCCATGCTGTCGGACAGCACGTGCAGGGTCAGACCGAGCAGCCCGGCGGCGTGCAGGCTGCCGTCTCCGCCATCGTAGCGGGAGGGCACCGGCGAAAGTGAGCGCCAGTCCACGGCCCGGGTGTCGATGACCAGCGTGGCGACCTCCGCGTCCCGGGGGCTTTCGGGGTAGAAGCCGACACGCCCCGTCTCGTTCGCGACCAGGAATGCGCCGGCGGACACCGAGAGGCCGCTGACACCCGGTAGCTCGTACAGCGCGCGGAAGAGCGCCTCCTGCCCAAGCGCACGCGCGTCCTCGTCATCGGCGCGCAGGATCCCCAGGGTGTCCACCAGCAGGGGTGGCCGTTCCCCGGCCTGCACGAAGAAAGGGGCTTCTCCACGCTTGGCCATCCAGCCGAATTCCTGCTCGTCCCGCGCCTCGGCTCCTTTCACACACCAGCGCACGCCGTTCTCGGGATCGTGCAAGATCCCGTCCCAGGCCACAGGCTCCGCGTCGGCCGGAGGCGCGACGCGATCCGGCGCCCGGGCCTCCAGATCGAAGATCCAGCCCTCGGTGAGCAGGTCCAGGGAGAGGTCCGTGTAGACCAGGGGCTCCCCGCAGTCGCGGCGAAGGCTGCCGCCGGGTCGCGGCCGCACGAAAGCCACGGAGCCAACCCCGAGCACCTCAGCCAGGCCGTCACGGACCACCAGCCCCGTCTCGGCCTCGATCCCGATGCCGAGCAGGCGCTCCGGGGCGCGCTCGTCCTGCTCGCGGGCCATGGCGCCTGCCAGGCGCCCGAGGCGCCCGCGCTCGGTGAAGTGGGTGTCGATCAGGACCTCGGGGAGAACCCCGAGGAAGTCGTCGTGGACGGCGGAGCCGCCATCGCTGGCGTCGGCGAGCCACTCGGTGCAGGCGTCCGCGAGCACGTCGGCCGAGACCAGGTCTTTGCCGCCGGCCAGGGCGTGCCCAGCGAGCGACATGGCCCCGGCGCTGGTGCCACCGAGGCCGCCACCGCGCGCCCATACCCCGAGGATCTGCTCCTCCAGGAGGGTGTCGTTCCACAGGTCGTAGTAGACACCCTGATCGCCGCCCTTGAGGAACACCGCGTCCATCGCCGCGAAGGTGTCGGCCAGAGCGGGATCGGAGGCGGCGTCGCGGCTGGAGATCTGGAGGTTGAAGGACTCGTCCGCGCCGAGCCAGCGGAAGTAGCCGGGCAGCCAGTCGCTCTCCACCCCGGCTGAGAGCACGAGCACGGTGATGCGCCCGTCCCCGGTCACATCGCCCCCCACCAGCAGGGGGCGGTACAACTGTGCCGACCAGGCCTCGGGCTCGCCGACCTCGCCCTCTGTCCCACCGCCGGCCAGCACCACCACGCCCACCGGTGGAGCCCCGGTGTCGCCGGGGGCCCGCGAGTCCGGCACCAGAGCGGATGGGCGGCAGGCCAGCAGCAGCCAGAGCGCCAACGCTACCACGCCGAGACGCTCCCCTCGTAGTCCACCGTGTAGTGGTAGTAGACCACCGTCCCCGACCAGGTGACCAGCAGCATGTCCTCGGTGATCGAGCCCTCCCAGGGGCCGGTGGCCTCCCCGTAGCCCGCGGTGGTCACCACCTGGCCCCGCAAGCGGTTCTCGTCGGTGTGAGCGCCCGTGAAGGCGAAGGACAAGGGTGGCACGTACTCGGCGATGGGCTGCTCGCCGAAGTCGCAGGCGGCCGCGCCCACGATGGGATCCTCGGCCGCATGATCGAAGAGGAAGCTCGCGTCCCCCTGGCAGGTGCCCGAGAGCCCCAGGCTGCGCTCGTACACGTCCACCACCACCTCGCCATCCCAGCTCCCGTCGAAGACGGCCGGGTCCGTGTCGGCATCCGTGTCGCTGTCCGTGTCGCTGTCCGTGTCGGTGTCCGTGTCGGTGTCCGTGTCGCCCTCGGGCGGGATGCCGGTGTCGTCGGTCGGGCAGCCGAGGGCGAAGAGGAGAGGGAGGAGCACAGGGCGCATGAGGGGACCTCCGGGATGACGGAGGGAACATATCCACGCCGAGCCAAAGACGGTGTCAGGCACTAGGACATAATATTTCAAAGAAATATTATGTCCTAGTGCCTGACACCCAGCCCCCAGCCCCAAGGCCCCTGGTGCGCTGCCTGCTGATACCTGACGGCTGATACCTGATGGCTGTTTCTGGTTAGACTCCCCGCCCCCCGGGAGGTCCCATGCGGCTCCTGCTGGTCCGCCCACCGGCACGCGACACCATCGAGACCGAAGTGCCCAAGGCCGTCGAGGCCGAGAGCACCTCGTACCCGCCCCTCAACCTGCTGGTGCTGGCCACCTGGCTGCGGGCCCACGGGCGGCACGAGGTGGCCATCCTCGACGCCCAGCTCGAGGACCTGGAGCCCGCCGAGGTCACCCGCCGCATCCAGGACTGGCGCGCCGACGTGGTGGGCATCTCCACCTTCACGGTCCAGCTCGTGGATGTGCTGCGCACGATCCGGGCCGCTCGCGCCGCGGCCTCCGTGCGCCACGTGGTGCTCGGGGGGCCTCACTGCAACGACTTCCCTGAGGAGTCTCGCGCCCTGCCCGGGGTCAGCGCCGTGGTGCGCGGCGAGGGCCAGGCCCCGCTGTTGGCCCTGCTCGACGCCTGGGAGCGGGGCGAGGAGCCGGCAGGCATCCCCGGCGTCATGGCCCGCCCCGACGACCCGATCCCGGATGCCGTCGTGCTGTCCGACGACCTGGACGGCTACCCCATCCCCGACCGCACCCTGGTGGACTACCGCCGCTACACGGGCCTGCTCGGCCAGGGCGGCCTGTTCACCACCGTGGTCACCAGCCGCGGCTGCCCGCATCGCTGCACCTTCTGCAACACCCCACGCATGCGCTTCAAGAGCGCCTCCCCGGCCCGCATCTGCGACGAGCTGGAGGCCTGCGTCGCGCTGGACATCCGCGACATCTACTTCGTCGATGACACCTTCAACGTCACCAACCAGCGGGTCCACGCCATCTGCGAGGAGATCATCGCCCGCCGCCTCCAGGTCTCCTGGACCGCCCGCATGCGGGTCAACGGGGTGGACCGCGCGCTCATCGAGAGGATGAAGGCCGCCGGCTGCCAGCGCATCCAGTTCGGGGTGGAGCAGGGCACCGATGAAGGCCTCCAGCGTCTGCAGAAGGGCGTCACCATCGCCGAGGTGGAGCGCGCCTTCGCCCTGTGCCGCGAGGTCGGGGTGGGCACGGTGGCCTACTTCATGATCGGCACCCCCACCGAGCGCAACCGGCTCGATGTGCTGCGCACCATCCGCTACGCCGTCAGGTTGAACCCCGACTTCGTGATGATCAACATCCTCACCCCATTCCCCGGTACGCGCCTGTTCGACGAGGGGCTGGCGGAGGGGGTGCTGCACCTGGAGCCCTGGCTGGCTTTCATGCGCGACCCGCGCCCGGACTTCCGCGCCCAGGTCTGGGACCAGTACTTCACGCGTGACGAGCTGCGCGACCTGCTGAACCTGGCGTACCGCTCCTTCTACTGGCGGCCCTCCTTCGTGCTCCGACAGATCAAGGAGCTGCGCCGCCCCGCCGACCTCGCGCGCAAGGCCAAGGCCGGCCTGCGCCTGCTCCTCGACCGATAGAGGCCCCCATGACACGCACCCGCACCCTGCTCGTGGGGCTGTACGGCATCGAGAACAGCGGCGTCCGGCACCTGGGCGCCATGCTCCGCGAGCGCGGCGAGTTCCCCGCCGACATCCTCTTCTTCAAGGACTGGCGCAACAACCAGGTCCCATGGCCCACGGAGCGTGAGTACCAACTCACGGTGGAGCACGTCCGCGAGGGCGGCTACCGGCTGGTGGGGCTCTCCTTCGGCTCACCCTACTGGAAGATCGCCATCGAGCTCACCAGGCGCCTCAAGGCCGCGCTGGGCGACGCCGTCATGGTGCTGTGGGGCGGCCTGCACACCACGCTGGTGCCCGAGGAGTGCGTTGACCACGCCGACGCGCTCATCCTCGGCGAGGGCGAGCACCCCCTGCTGGAGCTGGTGCAGCGCCTGGAGGCCGGCGAACCCTGGGAGGACATGCGCTCCCTGTGGGTCAAGAAGCCCGACGGCACCGTCATCAAGAACCCGGTCCGGCCCCTGGAGCGCGATCTCGACGCCCTGCCCTTCCGCCTGCTGGGCGGCGACGGCTTCTGGCTGCTCGAGGACGACCGCCTCACCCCCGGTGACCCACTGATCAAGCACCACGAGCTGCGCATCTTCGCCAGCCGCGGCTGCCCCTTCTCCTGCGCCTACTGCTACAACTCCTCCTTGAAGGCCATCTACCCCGATGGCAAGGGCAACCTGCATCGCCGCCGCGGGGTGGATTCGGTCATCGCCGAGCTGCGCGAGGCCCGGCAGAAGGTTCCCCACGTCCGCTGGGTCAAGTTCGACGACGACACCTTCGTCTTCCCGCGTCGCTGGCTCGAGGACTTCGCCGCCAAGTACAAGGCCGAGTTCTCGGATTTGCCGTTCGACATCCTGATCACCCCCGAGGTGGTGCGCCGGGAGAACCTCGAGCTCTTGATGGACGCGGGCCTGCGCGGTGTGCAGCTCGGCATCGAGGCGGGTTCGGACCGAGAGCAGCGCGAGGTCTACGAGCGCACCAGCACGGTGGAGCAGGTCCTGGCCTTCGACCGCATGAACCTCGAGCTCGGGCTCGACGTCAAGTACGACGTCATCATCGACAACCCGCTGGCGCTGAAGTCCGACAAGGAGGCCCTCTTCCATCTGCTGATGGACATGCGGGCCCCCTACAAGATCTACATCTACTCCCTCACCCTGTTCCCCAAGAGCGCCGTCACCCAGAAGCTGATCGACGCGGGCTTCGCCACCCCCGAAGACGTGGAGGGCCACGCCACCAAGTCCTTCCAGCAGTTCCGGGTCAGCATCGACTGGCCGCGCAACGAGGAAGACACCTACTACCTGGCGCTCTTGATGATGGTGAACAAGCGCTTCCTCCCCAGGCGCCTGCTGTGGCACTTCCACGGCTCAGCGTTCTGGCGCGCCCACCCGAAGCTGCTGCTGGAGATCGCGGGTGCCGCCAACCTGGTGCGCATGGCGCGCATCGCCGCCGAGATGCTGCTCCGAGGCGAGCTGTCCTGGCAGAAGGTGCGGGAATATTCTTCCATTCGGAAGATGATAAATCAGTAGGCGTACGAAGGAGATAGGTGTCAGGCACTAGGAATCAAGCTTTTCCAAAAAGCTTGATTCCTAGTGCCTGACACCCATTATGTTGCAGTACCATTTCACGTGACATGGATGCCAAAACAAACTACGCTCCGAATACCCCGCACGCCAGCGTGCCAAGCCGAAGAGAGGCGACAGGAGCGGCCGTCCACGTGGCCTTGAGAATCGCGCTCATCGCCGTCCCATTGATGGACCTCCTCGACGGGAGGATGGTGCCCATCTCCATGGACGCTGTCCGGAGCTGCCCGCCCTATGGGATCTACCACCTGGCCACCGTGCTGAAGCAGGCCGGCCACGAGGTCGTCGTGATCGACCTCATCGCCGCGGGTTCCGCCGACCTGCGGCCCTACCTGGGGCTACTCTCCGCCAGCCAGATCGTGGGCGTCGGCAGCTCGTCCCTCGCCTGGCCCGCGGCGCGGGCCTGCATCGCCGCGCTGCGCGCGATCCGGCCCGACGTCCCCATCGTACTGGGGGGCATCCACCCCACGATGTTCGACCGCTACGCGCTGGCCACCACCGCGGCCGACTTCGTGATCCGCGGCGAGGCCGAGGTGGCCTTCCCGCGACTGTGCGATGCGCTCTGCGGCCGTGGGGCGCTGCGCGACGTGCCGAGCCTCACCTGGCGGCCCACGGCCGGTCGCATCGCGCGCAACCCGGCCGGGCCCCTGATGAGTGCCGCTGCGCTCGCCCAGGATCCGGGCCCAGACTTCCAGGGCATCCCAGCCGGTATCTACGCCGGCGTGGCCGTCGAGTCCTCGCGAGGTTGCCCCTTCGACTGCGCCTTCTGCAGCACCTCCTACCGCGGCACCTGGCGCGCCCTGCCCCCGGCGGCGGTCGTCGACCGCATCGCGCGGGTCGTCCCGGCGCTCGACCGCACCACCAGCCGCTTCGCGCAGGTCATCGACGATGAGTTCACCGTCAAGCCCCAGCGGGTCGTGGAGATCTGCCAGGGGCTGGCCGCCCGCCGACTCGACCTCCGCTTGATCTACGACGCGCGCGCCAACGATCTCCAGGACGAGGGCTTCATCGCCGCGGTGCGGTCACATACCCACCAGTTCCTGGTGGGCGCCGAGTGCGGCTACGACGACGGCCTGCAGCGCGTCGGCAAGGGCACCACCGTGGAGAAGCTGGAGCACGCGGCGCGGCTGCTGGCCAAGCACCACATGGCCGAGCGCGCCGACTTCTCCTTCATGCTGGGCCTGCCCTGGGAGGGCAAGGCCGAGGTCATGTCCACCGTCCGCTTCGCGCACCGCCTGTACAGCACGTACGGCGTGCGGGTCCTGCTGCAGTGGTACTGCCAGATCCCGGGCTCACGGCTGTGGGAAGAGCAGCGCCGCCGTGAGATCCTGCACGAGGCCCAGTACGACGAATTCGGCTTCTTTCGCGACCTCTACCTCTTCCGCTGCGGGGTGGCGCTCGCCCCCTCGGAGGTGCTGGCGGTCCACGAGGCCGTCACCGCGATGCAATCGCTCTCACGCCGCGACCACGCCGGCGTCCAGCTCTTCCAGACCTCCACTCCGGAACCCATCCTTCACTACTACCCGCCGAATACCGGAGCCGGTGACAGCACCGCCCTCGCCAACCTGCGAGCGCTGGCGCGCGCCGGGAGTGCCGGCGGGTAACCGAAAGCCCCCACAGGAGGCCACATGCCCGAAGCCAAGGAAATCCACGTCACAGTCGGTCAACCGGTGCAGATCGTCCTGCAATCCATGGTCGGGTCTACGGGCTACGGGTGGTACCTCGTGTCCCTCGATGGCGGCCTCGCGCTGAGCGCCGCCTATGCCACGCCCGCCACGGCGGGTGGCGCCGGGATCGCGCCCACCAACCACCTCTTCGACCTGCTCGCGATCCAGGAGGGTGAGTTCACCCTCACCTTCGCGCTGCTCGCCCCGTGGCGCCCCGCAGAGCCCGCCGACACCCAGACCTACAAGGTCATCGCGAAGAAGGCCGCCGCCACCGCCGCGGACGACATCGAGGCGGCCATGAAGGGGCGAGAATTCGTGCCCGCCTCCCGCGTGTCCGTTGGCACGCCGATGGACCCCACCGCGTTCGGTGTCGCGAGCCAAGGCCTCGGCGGAGCTACCCAGGTGATCTACGCGGCGCCCATGACCCAGGGCGTGCAGCCCTACCCGCAGGTGATCTACGCGGCGCCCATGCTCGCCAACCAGGGCATGGGCCAGCTCCCGCAGCCCGTCTACGCTGCCCCCATGTCCGCCGGCGCCATCCCGGGGATGGGCCAGCTCCCGCAGCCCCTCTACGCTGCCCCCATGGTCCCCGGCGCGATCCCGGGGATGGGCCAGCAGCCATACGTCATCTACGCCGCACCCATGTTCGTCAACCAGGGCCTGGGGGCGCCACAGGTCATCTACGCCGCGCCCATGTCGAGCGCCTCCCTGGACCCCTGCCTCGGCACCGACCCCCGCTCCGCGGCCCTGCGCGCCACCACCCTCGTGGCCTACGGCACGCCCCCCACCACCATGGCCGTCGCCGCTGCGGACCCCTGCCTCGGCACCGACCCCCGCTCCGCGGCCCTGCGCGCTACCACCCTCGTGGCCTACGGCACGCCCCCCACCACCATGGCCGTCGCCGCTGTGGACCCCTGCTTCCGCACCGACCCCGCCGCGCTGACGATGCGCGCCTCCACGATGATCGCCTACGGCGCGCCGCCCACCACCATGGCCGTCCCGGCCGGCGCTTTCGCGGCTGGGTTCCCGCAGGTGATCTACGCCGCGCCCATGTGGTCGAACGTGGCCATCCGCCCCTACTACAGCCCGTTCTAGTCCGCGCGACCGCGCGACGAGCCCCATGGCGGCCGGTGCTCCGCAGCCCCGGTCGCCCCTGCACACCCCCAAGGAGGAGATGATGGCGTACGTCCCCGTGACCGCGGTCTGGGAGATCACCATGGGCTGCAACATGCGCTGCGGCCACTGCGGGTCGTCCTGCGCCGAGCCGCTCCCGGACGAGCTCACCACCGAGGAGGCGCTCCGGGTGATCGAGGACATGGCCGCCCTCGGGATGCGCTACATCACCCTCTCCGGCGGCGAGCCGCTGCTGCGCAGGGACTGGCCCGTCCTGGCCGGGCACCTCACCCGTCACGGCATCGCCCCCAACATCATCACCAACGGCTGGCTGGTGGACGAGCAGATGGTGCGCACCGCCGATGCCAACGGCGTCCAGACCATCTCCATCAGCCTCGACGGCACCCGCGAGACGCACGACGCCATCCGCCGGAATGGCGCTTTCGACAGGGCGTTGCGAGCCTTCGACGTGCTGGACGCCGCCCGGCACGTCAGCGGCGCCAACACCACGGTCACCAAGCTCAACATCGGGGAGCTGGAGGCCATCCGGGAGATCCTGATCGCCCACGGGGTCGACCTCTGGCAGATCCAGATCGGGCTGCCCATGGGCACCCTGGCCCAGCACCGCGAGCAGGTGCTGGAACCCGAGGCCGTCGAGTACCTGCTGGAGTTCTCCCACCAGACCACCTTGGCCGGCCGGATCAAGGTGTTCCCCGCCGACTGCCTCGGGTACTTCACCGCCAAGGAGTCCCAGACCCGGAGCCTGAGCCTCGGCTCCTTCGAGCCCGTGGTGTGGCAGGGCTGCAACGCGGGCAAGCGCAGCTTCGGGCTGCTGCACAACGGCGACGTGGTGGGCTGCACCTCCATCCGCCAGCCCGAGTTCATCGAGGGCAACATCCGCGAACGCTCCCTCAGGCAGATCTGGGAGGACCCAGGGGCCTTCGCCTGGTCCCGCGGCATGAAGAAGACCGATCTGTCGGGCGACTGCCGGGAGTGCTGCTACGGTGACGTCTGCCTGGGCGGCTGCCCCAACACCCGCCTGACCATCCACGGCACCATCCATGCGGGCACCGAGTACTGCGCCTTCCACCTGGCCATGGACGAGACCCGCCGCGCCCTCGCCCGCTACGACGACCCGGAGGTGCTGCTGCAGACCGCCCGCACCTACCAGTCCCAGGACAAGGGGCAGCTCGCCTACCTCACCCTGCAGCGCGCCGCCGCCCTCGACCCGGCCCACGCGGACGTGCAGGCCCTGCTGGGCTTCGCGGCCTTCTCCATCGGCAACTTCGAGGCCTGCCTGACAGCCAACCAGGCCGTGCTCGATCGCGATCCCGGGAACGCCTACGCGCTCAAGGGCATGGGCCTGGCCCTGCACCGCCTGTCCCGCTCCGAGGAGGGGCTCCAGCACCTCCACCGCGCCACCGAGCGCGCCGGGCCTGCCGAGCAGGACTCCTTCTACGACCTGGCGGTGGTCTACCGCGAGCTCGGGCGCCCAATGGACGCCCGCGCGGCGCTGGAGCGGGGAGCACAGCGCTTCCCAGGGTTCATGCAGCGCGCCGGTGGGCTCTACGCCCAGGTGCTCCAGGAGGCGGCGATCCAGCGCCCATGAGTGTCAGTACAGGCACCGACCAAACCAGCCGACAGTTCAGGGCTGCCGGAGAGCTGTCAGCTATCAGCATTCAGCCTTCAACAAGATGGTTTTCGCTGACCACTCCGAAAGCAACCGGCACCCGGACCGTGTTTCGGCAGCTTCGGCCGTAGCCTTCTCGGCATCGAACTTCGTACCTCGTTCGTAGCTGATTGCTGACCGCTGACCGCTGACCGCTCCCAAACCGTCAGCAGCTCGACACCCGTTCGACACCTGGCGAGCCACGCCGCCCCCGGAGAGCCGCTGCGGGCCACCGATGCCCCCCCATTGGCCCCCCCCTGCGCCCTCGGATACGGACGGTGCGAAGGAGGTCCCATGGAGCTCGGCCGGGTCCTGGTCATCGAGGACGATCCCGACGTCGCCAGCGTGCTCGAGCTGACGCTCAGGCGCATGGGCGCGGCCCGGGTCGCCGTAGCGTCGGACGGCGAGGAGGGCCTGGTCCGGGCGCGCGCCGAGGCCTGGGATCTGCTCCTGGTGGATCTGCTGCTCCCCGGAAAAGACGGCTTCGACCTCGTCTGCGAGTTCCAGTCCTGGCGCGCCGGCCTGGGTGCGGGCGCCACCGACCCGACGATTGTCTTCGTCACCTCCGCCGCGCGCAGCGTGGGCGCGGAGCTCGTGGAGCGCTCAGGGGCCCACGGCCTGATCTGCAAGCCCTTCACCATGGCCGGTCTGGCCGCGCGGCTGGAAGGCATCATCTCCGCGCGGTGCGCCTAGGTCCCGAGCGCCCATGGGCCGCACCCCGCGCCTGCTCGGCCCGCTGCTGCTGGCGGTCGCCTGCGAGGGTCCATGGGAGCCCGGCCCCGGCCAGGGGCCCCTCTCCGGGGTGGTGGTAGACCTGGAGGGCCACCCCATCGCCGGGGCCGCCGTCAGCTCCTGGGAGGGCGGCGCCTGGGAACCGCAGGCCACGACGGATTCGGACGGCTCCTTCGACACCCCTCCGCTCGACGGCAACCGCTGGCTGCGGGCGGAGGCCTCCGGCTACCTGCCCCGCGCCCGCGCCGCCGCACCCGACGCCCCCGGGATCTGGCGCCTGTCCGAAGACGACGGGCTCACCGCGAGGCTGCTGTTCGCCGGCTCCACCATGTTCGCGCGGGGCTACTACGAGCCCCAGGGGGCCAGCGAGATCCCGCCCCTGCGACCGGGTCACGAGCTGTCCGACATCGCCGGCGTGCTGGAGGGCATCGCTCCCCTGCTGGAGGGCGCCGATCTCGCCGCCATGGACCTGGAGACCCCCCTCAGCGGCGCCGACACCTTCGTGGTCGGCAAAGAGAACGCCTACGCCACCAGCCCGTACGCCGCCCCGGCGCTGGCCCTGGCGGGCTTCCACGCCGCCGGCCTCGGCACGGACCACGGCTGGGACCTGGGCGCCACCGGTGTGGCGGATACCCGCGCCGCCCTGCAGATCGCCGGGCTCGCGGGGCACGGCGCCGGCGCCGGCGAAGAGGAGGCCTGGCGGCCCACCTTCGTGGATCTGGGTGCGCTGCGGGTCGCCCTGCTCTCCTGCACCACCGTCGATGGCGACCAGGCCACCGAGAGCTACGTGGCTGACGATGGGCTCGGCAAGGGCGGCGCCGCCCTCTGCACCGAGGAGGCCGTGGGCGCGGCCGTGGACGCCGCGGATGCCGTGGCCGATCTCGTCGTGCTGCAGCTGCACGCCGGGCACCAGCTCGATCCAGCGCCCAGCGCCACCGAGCGGGCCATGGCCGAAGCCGCCGTGGCGCACGGCGCGGGCCTCATCGTGGGGTCGCACCCCCTCGTCAACGGCGGGCTCGAGCGGATCGGCGACGCCCTGGCGGCGTGGTCCCTCGGTCCGCTCGCCTCCGACCTCGGCCTGTGGCAGACCTTCCCTTCGGCCCTGCTGGAGGTCCATGTCGGGTCCAATGGCGCCCTGCGCCGCGCCTTCCTCGAGCCCCTGCTGCTGGAGGAGCTGCGCCCCCGCGGGGCGCTCGGCTGGCCACGGCAGCGCATCGCCCGCGACATCCTGTCCTGGTCCGAAGTCTCGGCCGCCCTCGACGACGGCGCCGTGGAGTGGGACCTGCACGGCCTCGCCCAGGCCGAGGAGCGCAGCCTGGAGGTGACCGCGGCGGGCGATGGCTGGTCCCAGCCTGTGGACCTTCGCGACGGCTGGCTGGCCGACGTCGAGGGCGCCGAGGCCTGGCGGGTCGGCCGCGATCTGTTGCGGATTGGCGACTTCGAGGACCTCGACGTCGACGATCGGTTGGCCGAGGGCAGCCTCTGGGACCTGGACTCCGGCTGGGAGCGCGTCCTGCCCGAGGCGGCCTACGAGGGCTCCTTCGGGCTGCGGCTCGAGCGCTCCAGCTCGCATGAGCAGGCCCTCTGGTCCGGCCCCTCCCACCGCCTCCCGGTCAGCCCCGGCGGCGCCCTGACCGTGGCCGGCCGGATGCGCGGTGACGGCGAGGCCCAGGTCCGCATCTCCTGGTACGCCGGCACCAGCGGCGAGAGCTTCACCCACCAGGTGATCCCCCTGGCCAGCGCAGAGGCCTGGGCGCCCTTCGCCCTGGAGCTGCGCGTGCCCGAGGGGGCACAGGCCGTGAACACCACCTTCGAGCTGCTCCCCCCCGAGCGCGGGCGCGTGTCGCTCGACCTCGACTCCCTGCGAATCATCGCCTGGGAGGATGAGGCGCCCGCCGCGCCGGAGGGCTGTGACGCCATCGCGGTCCAGGGCAGCGCGACCATCGCGCTCCAGCGCACGATCATGCCGCTGAGCGCCCCCTGATCACGCTTGCTCGCCGCCGCAGGCCCCGATAGCCGTCAGTTCCCCCCACCCCAAGAAAGCGAGACAGGTCATGGACGAATCCACCCTCATGGCAGCAGGTATGGGCATCTTCGGCCTCATCATGGCGCTCATCGGCATGGTGGTCGGCCTGGTGGTGCTGATCGGCATGTGGAAGATGTACGCCAAGGCCGGCAAGCCCGGCTGGGCCTGCATCGTCCCCATCTACAACCTGATCGTGCTGCTCGACATCATCGGCAAGCCCGTCTGGTGGATCGTCCTGTACTTCATCCCGGTGGTCAACGCCTTCGTCAGCCTGTTCGTCATCTTCAGCCTGGCGGGCGTCTTCGGGAAGGGCGCCGGGTTCGGCATCGGCCTGGTCCTGTTCCCCGCCATCTTCATCCCCGTCCTCGGCTTCGGCGGCGCGCGCTACCAGCGCCCCACCTACTAGCCCACAGGGCGCCAGGCAGAGCCGGGTGTCCCGCACATCCGGCTCTTCGTGCGTCTGGGGTTCGGCACACGAACGCGGACAGTTCCTGTCCTTGACGGGTGGCGGCCCCCTGGATACTGCACGGATGTTCAATCCACCCCCTTCTCCCCGGAGCGCCCATGCCCGTCGATCCCCAGCGCAGCAAGGCCATCGATGCCGCCATCCAGACCATCCAGCGCAACTACGGCAAGGGCGCCATCATGCGCCTCGATTCGTCGGTCACCGTGGATGTGCCCATCATCCCCACCGGCTCCTTCGCCCTGGATCTGGCCCTGGGCACCGGCGGCATCCCCAAGGGCCGGGTGACCGAGATCTACGGCCCCGAGTCCTCCGGAAAGACAACCCTCGCCCTGCACTGCATCGCCGAAGCGCAGCGTCGCGGCGGCGTGGCGGCCATCATCGACGCCGAGCATGCCCTGGATGTGGCCTACGCCCGCGCGCTCGGCATCAACACCGAAGAGCTGCTCATCTCCCAGCCCGATTTCGGCGAGCAGGCCCTGGAGATCGCCGACACGCTGGTGCGCTCCGGCGCCATCGACATCGTGGTGGTGGATTCCGTGGCCGCCCTGGTGCCGCGGGCCGAGATCGAGGGCGAGATGGGCGACATGCAGCCAGGGCTCCAGGCCCGCCTGATGTCCCAGGCCCTGCGCAAGCTCACGGGCAGCATCCACAAGTCCAACTGCGCCATGGTGTTCATCAACCAGGTCCGGTACAAGATCGGCGTGATGTACGGCAACCCCGAGGTCACCAGCGGCGGCAACGCGCTCAAGTTCTACGCCTCCGTCCGCATGGAGATCCGCCGCGTCGCCAGCATCAAGGCCGATGGCACCGATGTGGGCAACCGGGTGCGGGTCAAGGTGGTCAAGAACAAGCTGGCCCCCCCCTTCCGCAAGGTCGAGTTCGACATCACCTTCGGCAAGGGCATCAACCGCGACGGCGAGCTGGTGGATCTCGGCGTCCAGGCCAACCTGGTGAAGAAGAGCGGCTCGTGGTTCTCCCTGGGAGAGGATCGCATGGGCCAGGGGCGCGAGGCCGCCATGCGCTTCCTGCAGGAGAACCCAGCCAAGCGGGATCTGCTGGATGCGGATCTGCGCGCCCATTTCCAGATGGGCCTCCCCCCGGGCGAGGACACCCCTGAAGAGGTGGACTGATCCCGAAAGGTGGTGGGCTCGGTTAGCCTGTCCTCGCCCCCTGTCCGCGAGGACCGCCCGTGTCCGCACCTGAAGCGCTCTCCCCCACCCTGTCCCAGCTCGTCGCCATCTGCCGCGCGGCCAGCATCGCCGGGGCCTCCGATGTCCACTTGAAGGCGGGCTGCGCGCCGCTGCAGCGTGTCAACGGGGAGCTCTCGCCCATCTCGCGCCTCCCGCCGCTCGACCGGGACACCATCGCCAAGATGGCCTGGGAGATCATGAGCAAGCCCCAGCGCGAGAGCTTCAAGGAGACCAACGACGCCGACTTCTCCTGGGCGGTGCCGGGAATCGGGCGCTTCCGGGCCAACGTCTTCCGCCAACGGCAGCAGATTGGCATGGTGCTCCGCACCATCCCGCCCACGGTCAAGACCATCGCCGAGCTGGGCCTGCCCCCGGTGCTCAGACGTCTGGCCGACGAGCCCCGCGGCCTCATCCTGGTCACGGGCACCACCGGCTCGGGCAAGTCCACCACGCTGGCCGCCATCGTGGAGGAGATCAACCAGCGGCGCGCCTGCCACGTGGTCACGATTGAAGACCCGATCGAGTTCGCCTTCCGCGACCACATGGCCATCGTGAACCAGCGCGAGATCGGCACGGACACCGCCAGCTTCCCGGCCGCCCTGCGCGCGGCCCTGCGCCAGGATCCGGACGTCATCCTCGTGGGCGAGCTGCGCGATCTGGAGTCCCTGGAGATCGCCCTGTCCGCCGCGGAGACGGGCCATCTGGTGCTGTCCACCATCCACGCCATGAACGCCCCCGAGACCATCAACCGCATCGTGGGCTTCTTCCCGCCCCACGCCCAGCCCCAGGTTCGGCGGCAGCTGGGCGCCACCCTCAGGGCCATCCTCTCCCAGCGCCTGGTGCCCACCAGCGCCGGTGGCCGGATCGCCGCCGTGGAGGTCATGATCAACACGGGCTCGGTCTACGAGTGCATCGTGGACGAGGCCCGCACCAAAGAGATCCCCGATCTCGTGGCCGAGGGTCATGAGCAGTACGGCAGCCAGACCTTCGACCAGGCCCTCTTCGGCTACATCGAGCAGCAGATCATCTCGGTCCCGGATGCCATGCGCCACGCCACCAGCCCCGACAACCTGAGCATGCGCCTGTCGGGGATCGGGCGAAACGCCTGATCGACTCCTTGCTGCGCCCTCGGGGCATGCATAGGTTCCGGGGTCTCTCGCCCGCCCCCGGGAGGTCACCGTGAAGTCCGCCGAGATCCGCGCCAGGTTCCTCTCCTTCTTCGAGCAGCGCGGCCACCAGGTCGTCGCATCTGCGTCGCTGATCCCCGCCAACGACCCCACCCTGTTCTTCGTGAACGCGGGCATGGTGCAGTTCAAGGACACCTTCACCGGCGCCGAGCAGCGCCCGTACCGGCGCGCCGCCAGCGTTCAGAAGTGCCTGCGGGTCTCGGGCAAGCACAACGACCTCGAGAACGTGGGCCGCACCCCGCGGCACCACACCTTCTTCGAGATGCTCGGCAACTTCTCCTTCGGCGACTACTTCAAGCGCGACGCCATCCGCTGGGGCTGGGAGTTCCTCACGGGCGAGCTCGGCATCCCGGCCGAGCGCCTGTGGGTCACGGTCCACCACACCGACGACGAGGCCTACGCCATCTGGCACGACGAGGTGGGTGTTCCTGCCGGGCGTATCCAGCGCCTCGGTGACAAGGACAACTTCTGGTCGATGGGCGAGACCGGCCCCTGCGGTCCCTGCTCCGAGATCCACTACGACCACGGCCCGACCATCGACCCGGAGGAGGGTGGGCCCGCCTCCGAGAGCCCCCGCTACGTCGAGATCTGGAACCTCGTGTTCATGCAGTACGAGCGCCAGGCCGACGGCCGCCTGCAGCCCCTGCCCCGCCCCTCCATCGACACCGGCGCAGGCCTGGAGCGCATCGCAGCCGTGCTGCAAGGGGCCTACTGGAACTACGACACCGACGCTTTCCAGCCCCTCATCGCCCTGGCCTCCGAGCTGTCGGGCGTGGCTGTCCACGCCTCCCCCGAGCAGGACGTGGCGCTGCGGGTCATCGCCGATCACGCCCGGGCCGCGGCCTTCCTGGTGGCCGACGGCGTCATGCCCTCCAACGAGGGGCGCGGCTACGTGCTGCGCCGCGTCCTGCGCCGCGCCATCCGCTACGGCGTCAAGATCGGCCTGGACAAGCCTTTCCTGTGGAGGGTGTCCGAGCGGGTCATCGACACCCTGGGTGCCGTCTACCCCGAACTCGAGGCCCGCCGCGCCTTCGTCCTCGAGGTCATCCGCACCGAGGAGGGCCGCTTCGCCGAGACCCTCTCCGTGGGCCTGGCCATGCTCAACGAGGCCCTGGACGCGCTCTCGGGCCTTCCCTCCCCCACCCTCGACGGCGAGCTGGCCTTCAAGCTCTACGACACCTACGGCTTCCCCCTCGACCTCACCCAGCTCATCGCCGCCGAGCATGATGTCGGTTTGGACGAGGCCGGGTACCAGGCCGCCATGGCCCACCAGAAGGCGCTGGGGCGCGCGGCCTGGAAGGGCTCGGGTGAGCAGGCCGTGCTCGACCTCTACCGCCACCTGGCCGAGACCTGCCCCACCACCTTCACCGGCTACCAGGCCACCGCGGGCCACAGCCCCGTGTGCGCCCTGATCAGGGACGGCGCGCAGGTGGAGCTGCTGACCGCGGGCGACGAGGGCGAGCTGATCGTCTCAGAGACCCCGTTCTACGGCGAGTCCGGCGGCCAGCAGGGCGACCTGGGCGAGGTCGTCGGGCTCCACGGGACCGCCAGCGTGCTCGACTGCACCAGGCCGATCCCCGAGCTGACCGTCCACAAGGTGCAGGTCATCGAGGGCGCCCTGAGCCTGCACGAGAACGTGGACCTCAGGGTGGACGAGGCCCTGCGCGACCGCACGCGCCAGAACCACACCGCCACCCACCTGCTTCACGCGGCCCTCAAGGAGGTCCTCGGCCCCCACGTCCAGCAGAAGGGCTCCCTGGTGGGCCCCGAGCGCCTGCGCTTCGACTTCTCCCACCACAAGCCCGTCACCCGCGATCAGCTCCTCGAGGTCGAGGACCGCGTCCAGGCCCGCATCCTGATGAACGAGCCGGTCCAGACCAACCTCATGGGCATCGAGGCGGCCCGCGCCAGCGGGGCCCAGGCCCTGTTCGGCGAGAAGTACGGCGAGCAGGTCCGCGTGGTGAGCGCGGCCGGCACCAGGGAGCTCTGCGGCGGCACCCACGCCCGGCGCACCGGCGACATCGGCCTGTTCCGCATCGAGAGCGAGACCGGCATCGCCGCCGGGGTCCGGCGCATCGAGGCCCACACGGGCGTCGGCGCCATCGCCTGGGCCCGCGCCCGCGAGCAGATCCTGGAAGACGCCGCGGCGGCCCTGCGCGCCCGCCCCGAGCAGGTGGCCGAGCAGGTGGAGCGCACCCTGGCCGAGAAACGCGCGTTGCAGAAGGAGCTGGAGGCCATGAAGCGCGACGCCGCCCAGGCGGCCTCCGGCGATCTCTTCTCCCAGGCCCGCCAGGTCCACGATCTCGTGGTCCTCGCGGCTCAGCTCGAGGGCGAGCCCGCCACCCTGCGCGAAGAGGCCGAGCGCCTGCGCGACAAGCTCGGCGAGCGCTCGGTGGTGGTGCTCGGCTCCCCCGCCGCGGGCGGCCGCGCCATCGTGGTCGCCTGCGTCCACCGCTCGATCGCGGGCAAGCGCGCCCACGCTGGTCAGATCGTCAAGCACGTGGCCGAGCAGCTCGGCGGCGGCGGCGGCGGCCGGCCGGACATGGCCCAGGCGGGCGGGCGCAAGCCGGAGCTGCTGGGCGAGGCGCTGGAGTCCGTCTATGACTTCGTGGCGGGGTGATCGCGCCGCTCAGCGCGGGGCTCCGCCCGCAACCCAAGTGGATCGCGCCAGCCCGCGCTGCCCTTTTAGTAGCGGGGGAGGGCTGCCCTCCCCCGCACCGCTGGCGCGTGGGGGGCCTCCGAGGCCCCCCGCATACCCCCGCGCCCTATTGGCGCGCGCGCCTGCGGCGCGTGAACTACTACTCGCGAAATCCTCTCGTACCGCGCGGACTTTCGCGAGTAGTAGTTCAGTCCAGCAGCTTCTGCAGCTCCGTCACCTGCCGGCCGGTCACGCCCTCATCCTGCAGCTTGCGCAGCGTGGCGCGCGCCGCGGCCACGTCACCCTGGTGGGCCTGGCAGAGGCCGAGGAGGGCGAGCGCCTCGGCGTGGCCGTCGGCCTGGGGGTAGCTGCGCAGCATGCCCTCGAAGCGGCCGGCCGCGGCACGCCAGGCCTCGCGGCGCAGGTAGAAGCGGCCGATGACGATCTCTTTGTGGGCCAGGCGGTTGCGACCTTCGGTGAGGTTCTCCTGCACGTCCTGCAGCCACTCGCTCTCGGGGTAGCGGGCGGCGAAGCCGGACCAGGTGTTGACCGCCTGGCGGGTCCAGACCTGGTCGCGGGCGGCGACCTTGGGGGCCTTGCGCCACAGGCAGAGCCCCGTGCGGAACACCACGTAGTCGATCTCCTCGTGGTGGGGGTGCATCCGCTGGAAGTCCTCGTAGGCCACCCGCGCCTGGTCCCACTCGGCCTTCTTGTAGTACAGGTTGGCGATCTCCAGCTCCGCGCGGATCGCGGCCGGGTCGTCCCGGTAGTAGTTGCGCACGCGGTTGAGCTGCTCCAGGGCCTTGGTGTAGTAGCCCCGGTTCATGTACTTGATGCCGAGCTCCAGGCGCTCATCAGGGGTCAGGCGGTCCTGCCGCGCGGCGTCGGCGGATCCAGGTGCCGCGGCGAACGCCAGCAACAGCGCAGCGAGCAGGGGTATGAGGCGCCTGGGCACGGGCGATGCCTCCCGAGGGTCGCAGCCCATAACACCGCAGCCGGCGGACGTGTGCCCCGCACCAGGGAGTTTGACACCCGCGCGCGCGTGCGTAGATCGGGGCGACCCACCCGGCCACGCGCCAGCGCGCTGGAGATCCGATGGCCACAGGACAGCATCCCTGGCGCGTCATCCTCGCCACCGTCGCGGGGTTCGGGCTCGGTGTCCTCTTCTCCGTCGGCGGGCACGAGCTGCACCTGGGGACACCGGCCACGCAGGGCGCGGAGGCGGCCGACGCCGGCTCCCAGGTCGCCGCCGCCGAAGACGACATCCTGCCGGTCTCGCCCCGCACCCACCCCGCCTCCGAGCGCCGGAATCCGGTGGTGGAGGCCGTCGCCCGCACCGCCCCCGCGGTGGTCAGCATCAACTGCGAGGTCCCGGCCCAGTCGCCCTTCCCCCTGTTCTACGGTGGCCGGGGCACCGCCACCTCCCAGGGTTCTGGCGCCATCATCCGCGCCGACGGCGTCGTGCTCACCAACGCCCACGTGGTGGAGGGCGCCCTGCGCATCAGCGCCACCCTCTCCAACGACACCTCCTACGAGGCCACGGTCGTCGGGCTCGACGCCGACCTCGACCTGGCGGTCCTGCAGCTCGAGGGGGCGGCCGACCTCCCCTGGATCCCGCTGGGGTCCTCCGCGGAGCTGATGCTCGGCGAGACCGTCATCGCCATCGGCAACCCCTTCGGCCTGGGCCACACCGTCACCACCGGCGTGATCTCCAGCCGCGCCCGCACCCTCGAGGTCGCGGATCGCGCCTTCCAGGACTACATCCAGACCGACGCCGGCATCAACCCAGGCAACTCGGGCGGGCCCCTGCTCGACATCCACGGCGAGCTCATCGGCATCAACACCGCCATCCGCCGCGATGCCGAGAACATCGGCTTCGCCATCCCGGTGGATCGGGCCGCCAAGGTCGCCCGCGATCTCCTGCGCTACGGTTCGGTGCGCGCCCCCTGGCTCGGGCTGGCCGTCGTGGACGTGGGCGGCCCGCGCTACGCCGGCACCCCCGTGGCCGATGGCGCCGTGGTGGTCTCCTCCCTCGATCCAGGCGCGGCCGAAGGTGGGCTGGAGCCCGGCGATGTCATCCTGCGCCTCGACGGCCGCTCCGTGCGCTCCCGCGCCGACCTCAACCTCCAGCTCGCGAACCACAAGCCCGGCGACACCGTCTCCGTCACGGGCCTGCGCGGCGCCGATCCGCTCGAGGTCAGCCTGACCACCGCCGCCTGCCCCGACGACATGGGCCAACGCGCGCTGGAGCGCCGCCTGCGCGTCGAGGTCCAGCCCATCGACCCCACCACCGCGCGGCGCCTGCGCGCCTCGAGCGGGCTGGTGGTCACCGCGGCCGCCGCCGACGGCACCTTCGCCGCCGTGGGTCTGCGGGTCGGCGACGTCATCCTCGCGGTCAACGGCGCGCGCGTCCGCCAGCCGGCCGATCTGGAGGCCGCCCTGCTGCGGGCCGTGGCGGCCCACCGCGACGCCGTCCTGCTCACCGTCCAGCGTGGGCTGGGGGGCGGGCACATCGAAGTCTCCCTCTGATCCCACCCTGGAGCCCCCGCCATGTCCGACCCGAAGCCGCCCACCTCAGACGGTCCCTGCAAGCCCCCGGCGCTCTCGTTCGGCACCTTCATCCTGAGCCTGGCCCAGGCAGCCCTGGCCGAGATCCGGCAAGCCCAGGGCGAGCAGGCGCGCGAGCACCTCGCCCTCGCCCGCGGCTCCATCGAGGCCCTGGAGCTGTTGGAGTGCAAGACCAGGGGCAACCTCACCGAAGAAGAAGCCCAGCTGCTCTCCGCGCTGCTCTACGAGGTCCGCATGGCCTGGCTGGCCGCGAGCAAGCCGGCCACCCCATAGCCTCGCGCCGATACTCACTCCGATCCCCGCTGTGCCGGGGAGATCGCCGTTTCTCCGGTTGACACCGACGGAGTGCGTCGGTATCTTTCAGCCGGTTCACACCCGCCGGGGCCACGGTGGCACCGGAAGATGGAGGAAAAATGGCTTCGA
>JBDRKM010000102.1:0-20252 GCA_043814015.1 Pseudomonadota bacterium | reverse complement strand
GGGGCGCTCGGCGGCGGCGTGCAGGGTGCGCGCGACCCGCACGGGATCGAGGAAGGGGCCTGGCAGGGCGGCCTCCAGCGCCAGGAGGGCCTGGGGGAGATCGGGCGCGCCGCGGGCGATGGCGGCCTCGGCGCGCAGGGCGGCGACCTCGCGCCCGAGAGCGCCGGTGGCGTGGGCGATGGGGGCGAGGAGGTCCGCCACCTCCTCGGGGCGGCCGCGGTCCAGCGCGAGGCGGGACTGGGCCAGCAACCCGATGATGGCGTCGCCGTCGGGAGGCACGACCTCGTCGGTGCGACCGGCGGCGCCGAGGACGGCGGCCTGGAGCAGGGCGGCGAGCGCGCGCAGGCCATGGTCGCGGGGGCGCAGGCCGCGCGGAAGCGGCGCCATGGCGAGCTCGACGGCCTCCTCGGGGCGACCGACGAGGTGGGCCACCCAGGCCAGGCCCAGGCTGGCGTACCAGGCACCCACGGGAGAGCCGACAGCGCGCTCGAAGGCCAGCAGATGATCGAGGCCCGCGCGGTCGCCGAGGAGCGGCCGGCCCCAGCCGCGGCCCCGCAGGCGCGCGAGCAGGTACCAGCCGTCGGAGGCGTTGTCGCGCCAGCGCCAGGGGACGGCGTTCCAGGCCAGGACCAGGAGGTTGAACACCTCGCCGCGCTGCGCGACCCAGTGCTCGGGCGCCAGGCGGTGCAGCAACCAGGCGAGCAGGACCTGCGCCAGCAGGCCGCCGGCCTGGAACAGCGCGGGGCGCGCCGAGAGGGTGGCGGGCACGGCCACGCAGATCCCGCCCGCCAGGGGCCAGCGCCCGAGCCACAGGGCCACGCCGTCGCGCGCCAGGCGGCGGATGAGGGGGCGGCCTGCGCCCAGGCCCAGGCTGGTGACGCGGTAGCCGGCGAGGGGGGCGATGAGGGCGTGGCCGAGCTCATGCCAGATCCCCACGAAGGGGATCAGCGAGATGAGGGCCAGCAGCTCGAGGGGGAGGGGGCGCACGATGGGGGGATAACCGAGGGGTTGGTGCAGATGTGCAGCCTCGGTGGCGGGCTGCGCGGCCAGATCTCGGGCAGTGGCACGCCACTGGCGCGATGTTGGCCGCTTTCGGGGCTCTGCGCGGCCAGATCTCGGGCAGTGGCACACCACTGGCGCGATGTTGGCCGCACGGCTGGCGGGGGTCCCATCGGAGCGCCGAGGTCGGGAGACGAGGGCCGGGGGAGAGGGTAAGGGTACGGGGAAGGGACCTCCTCGCCCATGCACCCCTCCCTCCACCCCATCGACTGGCTCATCATCGCCACCTATGCCGTGGGCGCGCTGGCGCTCGGCGCGCTGTTCTCCGGCAAGGCCTCGCGCTCGGCGCAGAGCTTCTTCGTGGGCGGGCGGAACATGCCCTGGTGGCTGGCGGGCACCTCCATCGTGGCCACCACCTTCGCCGCCGACACCCCGCTGGCGGTGACCGGGATCGTGGCGGCGGGGGGGATCGCGGGCAACTGGATCTGGTGGGCCTGGGGCATCGCGCACGTGGTGGCCACCTTCCTGTTCGCGCGGCTGTGGCGGCGCTCGGGGGTCATCACCGACGCCGAGATCGTGGAGCTGCGCTACGGCGGCCGCACCGCCGCGGCCCTGCGCGGGTTCAAGGCGGTCTACTTCGGGCTACTCGTCAACTGCCTCACCATGGCCTGGGTCATCGCGGCCATGGTCAAGATCTCCGCCGCCTTCTTCGACTTCAGCCCGCCGCTGGTCATCGTGGTCTGCGTGGTGGTGGCGGTGGTCTACACCGTGCTCGGGGGCTTCCACTCGGTGGTGGCCACGGATCTCGTGCAGTTCGTCCTCGGCATGGCCGGCTCCATCGCCCTGGCGCTGTTCGTGCTGCACCACTTCGGGGGCATGGGCGCGGCCGCGGGGTCCGACGCGGCCGGGACGGGGCTGCTGGGGGCGCTCCAGCTGGCGCTGGAGGGCAGCGAGCGCTCGCTCGAACAAGTGCTGGCCTACCTGCCGGCCAGTGATCACCCCAAGGTCTCCTGGCCCTTCTTCGCGGCCCTGCTGGTGGCCGGCTGGTGGCGGCAGGCCGAGGGCAACGGCTACGTCGTGCAGCGCCTGGCCGCGTGCAAGGACGAGCGCCACGCCCAGGCCGCGAGCCTGTGGTTCGCGGTGGCCCACAACGCGCTGCGGCCCTGGCCCTGGTTCATCGTGGGGCTGGCCGCCATGGTGGTGTTCCCAGGCCTGCAGGATCCCGAGCTCGGCTACCCCCTGGCCATGGGGCGCTTCCTGCCGGTCGGCTGGCTCGGGCTGGTCATCGCCAGCCTGCTGGCCGCCTTCATGAGCACCATCGACACCCACACCAACTGGGGCGCCTCCTACCTGGTGCAGGATCTCTACCTGCGCTTCCTCAGGCCCCAGGCCAGCCCGCGGGAGGCGGTGCTCGCCTCGCGCCTCGCCATCGTGTTCATGGCGGCGCTCGCCGGGCTGACCGCGCTGTTCGTGCACAGCATCGCGGCGGTCTGGGTGTTCATCATCAACCTGGGGGCGGGGCTGGGCAGCGTGACGGCGGCGCGCTGGTACTGGTCGCGGGTCACGCCCCACGCCGAGTTCGCCGCCCTGGGGGTCACCACGGTGCTGGCGCTGGGGCTGCTGCTGCTGGCCACGCCCACCCTGTTCGGCGGGCCCAACCCCTGCTGCCTGGCCGAGGTGCCGCCCGCCGCGCAGATCGGGATCATCGCGAGCGGCAGCCTGGCGGCCTGGGTGCCGGTGGCGCTGTGGGGGCCGCAGAACCCGCCCGACGTCCTGCGCCGCTTCGCCGCGAAGGTGCGGCCGGCCGGCCCCGGCTGGGCCGCCTGGCGCGAGGGCCCCGCCGATCCTGTCCTGCCCGCCCTGGCGCGGGTGGGCGCGGGCCTGGTGGTGGTCTACGGCGCGCTGTTCGGCATCGGCGATCTCGTCCTCGGGCGCTGGCCGCGCGGGCTGGCCCTCGTGGCGGTGGCCGGCGCAGGGCTGGCCTGGATCCTGCACACCCGCGCGCCGCGGCGCCTCGCCGAGAAGTGAGGCGGCCGGCCTCCACAGCACTTTGACGGCGCGGCACTGGACGCCGGGGCGTTCCGGAGGCATTCGAGGGATGCGCTGTTCACGTCCTCGACGTGCGATCCGATGAGCCCGCCATGCTGATGACGCCCCCCTCCCCTCGCCCAGCCCGCATCCTCGGGGTGGGCCGTTATCTGCCCGCCCGCGTGGTCACCTCCGACGAGCTGGCCGCCATCGTGGGCGTCGCGCCCGGCTGGATCGAGCGCAACCAGGGGGTGCACGAGCGCCGCTGGGTCGCCGATGAGACCGCCCCCTGGATGGCCGCGGCGGCCGCTCGGGAGGCCCTGGAGGAGGCCGGCCTCGAACCCGGGGATCTGGACCTCATCCTGAACGCCTCGGGCACCCAGCCCCAGGCCATCCCCGACGGCGCCGCGCTCATCCAGCGGGAGCTCGGCCTCGGAGAGTCCGGCGTGGCCGCCTTCTCGGTCCACGCCACCTGCCTCTCCTTCATGGTGGGCTTCGACCTGGCCTCCCACCTCCTGGCCAGCGGGGCCTACCGCCACATCCTGGTGGTCACCGCCGACATCTCCTCCCGCGCGCTCGACTTCACCCAGCCCGAGGCCAGCACCCTGTTCGGCGACATGGCCGCGGCGGTGGTCCTCGGCCGCGCGGAGCAGGGCTCGGGCAGCGGAGTCCTGGCGGCGCGCATGGAGACCTTCAGCGTCGGCGCCGATTTCACCACCATCCCGGGCGGTGGCACCACGAGACACCCCAACCGGCCCGAGACGCGGCCCGAAGACAACCTCTTCCACATGGAGGGCCGCAAGGTCGCGCGCCTCTCCTTCCGGCACGCCGGCGAGGTGCTGGAGCACCTCCGGCCCGGCCTCTCCACGGGCCTGGGCGATCTCGACTGGGTCATCCCCCACCAGGCCAGCCTGCTGGGCATCCGCGCCCTCACCAAGGTCTACGGCTACCCCGAGGATCGCGTGATCACCACGCTCCATCGCCTCGGCAACTGCGTGGCCGCCTCCATCCCCGGTACCCTGTACGAGGCCGTGCGCTCCGGCCGCCTGCAGCGCGACCAGACCGCCTTGATGGTGGGCACGGGCGCCGGGCTGTCCATCGGTGGGCTGGTGTTCCGGTACTGATCCCGGCCGACGGGTTAGGGGTTCGCCCCCTTTCACCCCTCGGGAGTACACCATGTCCCACATCGACGAGATCCTGGACTTCGTCATCGCCGGTGAGGAGGAGGCCGCGGCCTTCTACCGCGCCCTCGCCATGGACGCCGACACCCCCTGGCTCAAGGAGCTGCTGCTCTCCTTCGCGCAGGAGGAGGACGGGCACCGCGCCAAGCTGCTGGCGGTCAAGGGCGGCGCCAGGCTGCGCCCGGCCGGCGCGCCGGTGATCGACCTCAAGATCGCCGACTACCTGGTGGACGTCCAGCCCGGCCCGAACATGAGCTTCCAGGACATCCTCGTGATCGCCATGAAGCGCGAAAAGGCCGCCTTCAAGCTCTACACCGATCTGGCCGCCCGGGCGGGGGATGCGGAGGTCGAGGCCACCTTCCTGTCGCTGGCCCAGGAGGAGGCCAAGCACAAGCTGCGGTTCGAGATCGAGTATGACGAGCGGGTGCTGCAGGAGAACTAAGCCAGCAATCCCCTCAGCGCGCTCTCCGGCTGCGGGCCGATCAAGATCTGCTGGACCACGCCTTCACGGACCAGCACCGTGGTGGGCGTGGCCATGACGCCGAAGCGGCGCGCGGTGTCCATGTCCTTGCTGATGTCCACCGCGAAGACGTTGCGATCCAGCCCGGGCATCTTCTTGATCACGGGGGTCATGCTGCGGCAGGCGCCGCACTGGGGGCTGTAGAAGTAGAACAGCGAGGGGGTCCGGGCCTTGGCCGCCTTGCCCTGCTTGCCCGCCAGCTCGGGGATGGGCCTGCCCTCCTGGCGCTTGATGCGCATCACCATGAAGACCCTGAGCCCGATGAAGAAGGCGAAGAAGCTGACGACGATGGCGAGCAGCGCGTAGACGAAGCCCATGACGACCTCCCGTGGGGCATGGGAGAGCCACCGGAGGGCGGGATCGTTACGGCGATCCAGATGTCCTGCAGTCCGCACGGCGCGCACCACGACCCCATGGAAGTGAAGGATCTACCTATCAGGCACGATCATTGCTAAAGATCCTGCCGATTCCCACCGGAGCATCCGCCATGAGCACCCGTCCCCTCCTCCTCGCCCTGGCCCTGGCCTTCTCCCTCCTGTCCGCCTGCGGCGAGAAGCCCGACGACACCGGCAACCCCGAAGGCGACACCGACGCCGACACCGACGCCGACAGCGACACCGACGCCGACAGCGACGCCGACGCCGACGCCGACACCGACGCCGACACCGACGCCGACAGCGATGCCGACGCCGACACCGACGCCGACGCCGACGCCGACGCGGACAGCGACGCCGACGCCGACGCCGACTCGGACAGCGATGCGGACGCCGACACCGACTCTGACGTGGACGCCGACACGGACGTGGACACGGGCGACACCGGGCTCGCCTGCACCGCGGCGGATCTCAAGGTCTCGGCCGAAGTGCGGGACGCCGGCGGCGTGCCCTGCACCACCTGCGCCGCAGGCACCGCCCTGACCATGGTGGGGATGGTCGTCAACCCCTGCCCCACCGACCTCGACTTCGTCACCATGGACAGCTGCCTGGCCAGCGTCTGGGAGGTCGCGTCGGCCTCCGGCACGGCCACCGGCATGGCGGTGCCCTGCAGCCCGGGCGTGACGCGCCACACCGTCCCCGCCGGCGGCTCCCTCGACGCTGCCCAGCTCTGGGGCGCCAAGCGGCCCGGCAGCTACCGGCTCGCGGTGTACTTCGACGATTCCGCCAGCAGCGTGGGCGCCACCGCGTTCACGGTGCATTAGCCCGGATCGTCGGACACAGAGCCATCAGCTTTCAGGTATCAGGTTTCAGCAAGCACCTTCCCCGCGAGTCACCCAGCTCGGGCCAGTTCACCCCGCGGGTGAAGCGCGCTGTTGCCGGCTGCCGCTCGATGAGCTGATAGCTGACCGCTGATACCTGACGGCTTCGTCGGCGCAGCCGACGATTCCGGCACCAGCGAACCCCGCGAACGCCCTCCTCCCGGGTTATCCTGGGAGGCGTGAACGCTGCCTTCCTCCTCCCCCTGGCGCTCCTGGCCTGCGACGGCGCCCCCGTCGTGCACTGCAACTGCCATTGCGGCTGCTGTGGGGAGGAGGCCGACGACTCCTGCGTTCCGGTGGACAGCCCCACGGAGCACACCGGCCAGCCCGACAGCCGCCCGCCCCACACCGGCGACACCCGGCGGCCCGGCGACAGCGCGCCCGACACCGCCCCCCCGGTGGATCCCATCGAGGCGCTCGATCCCTGGGTCGAGCCCGACGTGCTGGTCACCCCCATCCCGCTGGTGGAGGGCGGCGAGGCCACGGTGCTGTACCGCGGCAGCCTGGCCAGCGGGGCCAAGCAGATCCTGATGGACTACGGCTTCGACGACCGGGGCAGCGGGGAGGAGCTGGAGCTGGTCCTCGGCGCCGACGGCTGGGAGGGCACCCTCGATGTCCCGCGGGGCAGCACCGCCCTGCACATGACCTTCGTGGACCCGGACGCCGGGACCCTCGACGACGCCGCGGGCCTGCTGTACCACGCCTCCGCCGAGTTCCCCTACCTCGGCCCCTGGCTCGTCTGGAACCGCAGTGCCCAGCCAGGCTCGGGCATCCTGGTGAGCTGGGAGACCTCCGTCCCCTGCCTGGGCGTGCTGGAATACGGCACCAGCGCGAGCCTCGGCTGCTACGCCGCCGGCGCCGTCACCGACACCCTGCACCACGTGGCGGTCACGGGCCTCTCCCCCGGCGATGTCCTCTACTACCGGGTCTGGGACTCCTCGGGCGCCGCCAGCGAGGTCTACACCTACGACGTGCCAGAGACCGCCGACCCCTATCGCTTCCTGGCCATCGCCGACATCCAGTCCTACAGCGCGAGCGGCCGCATGGTGGACACGGTCCCCGAGCTCATCGCCGCCGCGCCCGACGCCGCCTTCGCCCTCTCCATCGGCGATCTCGCCGGCTGGGACGACCCGGTGGCCTGGTGGATGTACTTCCACATGGGCCGCGATCTCTGGTCCTGGCTGCCCATCGTCCCGGTGCCCGGCAACCACGACGGCTCCGGCTCCGCCACCCTGCTCGACGGCTTCTACCGCTACTTCCACGTGTCCTGGACCTCCCCCGTCGAGCCCTGGTACAGCCTCGACTTCGGCGGCACGCACATCCTGGCCCTGTGCAGCAACCTGCTGCCCACCCTGGCCGAGGGCGCCGGCCAGTACGCCTTCGCCGAGGCCGACCTCGCCGGCTGCTGGAGCGGCGGGGTGCGCACCTGCGACCAGGTCTTCGCGGCCTTCCACGTCCCGCCCTACAACGCCGGGATGCGTCACTTCCACGAGCAGTACGACGTGCGCGAGGTCACCGCCCTGTTCGACGGCACGGTGGACTGGCACATCTCCGGGCACGAGCACGTGCCACAGCGCACCTTCCCGCTGCAGTACGACGGCCAGATCGCCCCCTCCGGCGACTACGGCATCGGCCCCGACGACGGCGTCGGCTACCTCGTGGTGCCCACCGCCGGCAGCTACCCGGGCTACAGCCTGGCGGATCCGGGCACTCCCGAGGGGCCGGCGCGCGATGTGTTCACCTACCCGGACATGAGCACGGGCAGCACCGTCTCCGGGGCCGAGCTGGGCTTCACCGTGGTCTCGGTGGATGCCGCCGGCATCACCCTGGAGACCTACGCCACCGGCTCATCGAGCGCGGCCGCGCCAGCTCGCCTCATCGACAGTGTGACCAGCGGCCTGTGACGCTCAGCCGAACAGCACCTCCGCCAGCGCCGGCGCGTGCTCGGTGAGCTGCTGCCGGGGGCTGACGAAGCGGTAGGGGGCGTGGGGATAGATGAGCTGCTCGGCGACCCGGCGCAGGTAGAAGTCGGGCTCGGCGCGGAAGGGGCGCTGGGTCCAGGTGCGGGACTCGGAGGGGGTGTGGTAGACGGACGCGACCTTGAGCCTGGAGAGCGACAGGTTGCGGCGCAGCAGCTCCTTCAAGCTGTTGGCCAGATCCCGTGGGTGCGCCCGCTGCGGAAGACGGTGTCCACCAGCAGCACGCTGTGCTCGTGCTCCACCTTCTCGGCGAGGTAGTCGAGCCCGATGATGTGCGTGCGGTAGGAGAGGTGGGTGCGGGTGGTGTTGACCGGCACGTGGTCCGGGCCGCTCCAGGAGGAGCCCTCTTTCTTGGCGAAGTACTTGTAGACCTCGTGGATGCCCAGCCCAGCCCAGACGCCCCCGGGCCACAGGGCGACGAGGAAGTCTGGCTTGTAGCCGGTCTTCACCATCTGGACCCCCAGGCGGATGCTGTCATGCAGCAGCTCACGCGCGGGCAGGTAGCGGCAGCTGATCCCCGTCGGCGGCGCGGGGGCGGTGTCGCGGCCATGAAGGATGTCCCAGATGGCGGGGCTCTTCTCGCGGATGAGGGAGTCCGTGGGGTCGTCGGCGGAGACCAGATCGGCCAGCTCGTGGGGGTAGTCGATCCAGACGTGGCCGGGCAGCTCGTGGAGGCTGAGGATGGGCAGCTCCGTGTAGGTGTGGCGCTCGGGCTTGCGGTGCACGGTGGCCACGCGGATGTCCCGGGGCGCGTTGCGGCGGGCGCGGCGGCGCAAGCTCTCCACGATGCCGCGCACCGTCTCACCGCGCTCGTACACGTCGTCGATGATCAGCAGGCCGTCCTCCGGGCAGACCGAGCGCACCAGGTGCTCGAAGCCCTTGACCACCACGTCGTGACGCTGGTCGATGCCGGAGAAGGACTGGGTGGCCAGGCTGGTGTGGTGGACCTGCTGGCCCTGGAAGCGGAAGTACGCATCCACGCCCAGGCCGATGGGCGTGCCGCCGCGCCAGACGGAGATCATGTGCTTGGGCCGGAACCCCGACTCGAAGACCTTCCTGCCCAGGCGGAAGGAGTCGAGGACCAGCTGGTCGGGGTCGATGTGGAGGATCTCGGGCATGGGGACCTCAGGGCGGGGTGCGCGGGCATACCTGGGCCCCGGAGCCAGATCAAGGGCCCGGGATCAGCACCGGGTCGATTGGGATCAGGCCTGGACGGGCGAGCGCTGGTAGCGTGCCTCGATCTTCCCCTCTCGCCCGGCCTGCACCGCGTCCATGGCGCGGTTCGTCAGCGCGTCCACGTGCTCGTTTCCGGCCACGCCCGCATGCCCGGGGACCCAGGTGAAGCGCACCCGGTGCATGGCCACCAGGGAGTCGAGGGCCTCCACGAGGTCGAGGTTCTCCACCTCGCCTGTCTTGCGCTTCCAGCCGCGGGCCTTCCAGCCGGCCATCCACTTGGTGGCCGTGTTCACCAGCAGCTTGCTGTCGGTGCGGATCTCCACCTCGCTGGGGCGCTTGAGCGCCGCCAGGGCCTCGATGGCCGCCCTGAACTCCATGCGGTTGTTGGTGGTCATCCGCTCCCCGCCGGCGCGCTCCAGGCCCGCGCCGCTGGCCAGATCCACCAGCAGGAAGGCCCAGGCGCCGGGGCCGGGGTTGCCGCGGCAGCCGCCGTCGGTGAAGGCCAGCACGCGCGGCGTGGGGCTCGGGGTGGCGGACATGGCGGGCTCCGGGGGCGGCGTTTCCTACTCGCACCTTCCCCGCACCGCAAGGCGCGCGCGGGGGTATACTCGCGCCAACCGAGGAACCACGCCATGCCGCGCACACCCCTGCTCCTTCTGCCCCTCCTGGCCTGCAACCAGGACTACCAGGTCACCCGCGAGGCCATCTGCGATGGGCTGAAGCAGGCCTCGGAGGCCACGGTGGACGCGCCCTTCGACATCGACGGCGATGGCTACTTCGACGCCAACAACCCTGGCTGTGCCGACACCTACGCGGCCGACGCCCTGGACTGCGACGAGGGCCACGCCGAGGTCCACCCGGGCGCCGCCGAGGTGGCCTGCAACGGGCTGGACGACGACTGCGATGCCGCCACCCCCGACGCCGAGGATGTGGACGGCGACGGCTTCGACTCCTGCGAGGACTGCGACGACGACGACGCGGCCGTGAGCCCCGACGCCGCCGAGATCGAGTGCAACGACCTGGACGACGACTGCGACCCCGAGACCCTGGACTACGCCGACCGCGACGGCGACGGCGCCAACTCCTGCGTGGACTGCGACGACGACGTGGCCTCCACCCATCCGGGCGGGACCGAGATCCTCTGCAACGAGGTGGACGACGACTGCAACCCCGAGACCCTGGACGACTTCGATCAGGACGGCGACGGCACCGACTACTGCGACGACGACTGCGACGACGAGGACGCGGAGCGCTCCCCGGACCTCGAGGAGGTCTGCGGCGACGGCGTGGACAACGACTGCGACGAGGACGTGGACGAGGGCTGCACGCTCTCGGACCCCTGGAACCTGAGCAGCACCGTCAGCTACTCCTGCGCCTACGGGCTGGTGAGCGTCAACTTCAACCGCGTGACCATCGTCGACAGCAACCCCGTCATCCAGGTGATCGCGAGCGGCTCCCAGCCCGGCACCATGACCGGCGCCTGGACCTCGGCCAGCACCTTCGAGACCGAGAACGTGCTGACCGGCACCTGCAACGAGTACTACGACTTCGACGGCACGGTGATCAGCGAAACGCAGCTCTCGGTGGACTTCGACATCCGCTTCTCGGGGACCTGCTTCAACTGCACCGCGCAGAGCTACACGCTCACCGCCACGCGGTGACCCTTCCCCGGCGAGCCGGTGTCATACTGGGGCGAGCCGAGCCCCCGCCCGGAGGAGTCCATGCGTGTCCCCCTCACCCCTCTGCTGCTGGGTGCCACCCTGCTGGCCTCGGCCTGCTCGCCGCTCACCCGCTACCGCCAGAGCCTGTTCACGCCCGCCGCGGCACCCACCACCGTGATCGGCGCGCCCATCCCCGACGGCCAGCTGGGCGTGGCCGCGCACGTCTCGGGGTACTGGGTGGACGACTGGCTCACCAACGAGGACAACCTCAGCGGCTACTTCCCCAGGGAGGGCGACCCCGGGCTGTTCATGTCGCCCATCAGCGTGGGCGGGCACCTGCGCTGGGGCGTGAGCGACAGCGTGGAGCTGGGCGCCAGCTTCGACTACGCCTCCGCCACCTGGGCCTCCCGCTCCTCCGTGGGCGTGCTGCCCCTGGCGGACAACGCCTCGCTGCTCTCCATCGGCCCCGAGATCACGGTGGGCCACATGTTCGGCGCCTTCGGCTTCGGCTCCACCCTGGAGGCCGCCTGGACCCAGCTGCCCTGGTCCCAGTACGAGTACGTCGGGCCCGGTGACTGGGAAGACTACACCATGCTGGGCGACGCCCAGGACCTCTACGAGCTGCAGGGCACCGGCGTCTGCCACCCCTGGCGCCTGCGCTGGACCAACGCCTTCCAGATCCGGAAAGAAGCCTTCGACTCGGCCATCGGCTTCACCCTGGCCCAGCAGCTCACCAACGTGGGCTTCTCCGACGAGCAGGAGCCGGTGTACGAGGGCGGGCCCGTGGCCGTGATCCCCGTGATGGATCTCGGCTTCACCGTGCCCGGGGTGCACGTGGGCGTGCAGATGTGGTGGGCGGCCAACGCGGCCGGGGCCACCAACGACCTCTACAACGGGCTCGGGGCGCGGCTGGTGATGGAGTATCGGACGCCGCAGCGGGAGGAGTAGCTTGTCCTTCCCTGATACGTGTGCACCTTCCCCCGCATGTCCGAGCGCACCCGCAAGCCCCCTCCCCCGCTGACCGAGGCCACCCTCGAGCAGGCCGGGTTCTGGTACGTCGAGCGCTACGGCGGTAACGGCCAGGCCGTGCGGCGGGCGCTGATGCGCCGGGTGCAGAAGGCCGCGCAGGAGCAACCCGTGGACCGCGCCGAGGCGGCGATCTGGGTGGAGGCCGTGCTGGCGCGGCTCGTGCGGGCCGGCCTGGTGGACGACGGCGCCTGGGCGCGCTCCAAGGCCAAGAGCCTGCTGGCACGTGGCAAGCCCACGGGGCGCATCCGGGCCGAGCTGCGCGCGCGCGGGATCGACGCCGAGCAGGCCGCGGAGGCGGTACAGACCCTGGAGGAGCAGCCCGGCGACACGAACCTGCTGGCGGCCCTCACCTACGCCCGACGCCGCCGGCTGGGGCCGTTCCGGCCAGAGCACCAGCGCGCGGAGCGCCGCCAGAAGGATCTGGGAGCCATGGCGCGGGCGGGGTTCAGCTATGCCCTCTCTTCCGAGATCCTCGATTCTGATGACATCGAGGATCTGGAGCGTCGAGCGGGCATGGCATAGGGTTCGCGCCCGCTCCCCTCGTCTCCGGATGCAGCCATGCCCCTCGACCCCGACGCCCTGGAGCGCGCCTACCGCGCGCCCGCCGGCCCCCTCGCGCCGGTCAAGAACGGCACCTCCGGCCACCGTGGCCTGACCGGGGCGGGCTTCTGCGACGCCCACGTGGCGGCCATGACTCAGGCCCTGGTGGACATCCGCCAGGCCCGTGGCACCTTCGGGCCGGCCGCCTCCGACGATCCCGCGGTCAACCTCCGCGGCGGTCCCCCCGGGCCCGTGGTGATCGGCAAGGACGTCCGCTTCACCTCGGATTGGGCCCTGGTCACGGCCGTGGAGGTCTTCGCCGGCAACGGGGTGCCGGTGATCCTGGCCCAGGGCGGCCGCGCCACCCCCACCCCGGTGGTCTCCCACGCCATCCGGGCGGCACAGGCCCGCCGCGAGAACGTGGAGGGAGTGATCATCACGGCTTCGCATAATCCACCGGACGAAGCCGGTTATAAGTCGAACGGCGTGGACGGCGGGCCCAACACCCGCACCGGTCCCGTCGACGCGCGGGCCAACGCGCTCCTGGCCAATCCATCCGGGATCCGGCGCGTCCCCTATCAGCAGGCCGTGCAGGACGGGCTGGTGCAGGAGCAGGACCTCCTCACCCCCTACCTGAGCGAGCTGGACACCGTGGTGGACATGGATCTGCTGCGCGGGCAGCGCTTCGCGGCCACCCCGCTGGGCGGCTCGGCCCACGGGGTCTACGGGCAGGTGAACGAGCTGTTCGGCACGGACATCCAGATCTTCCTCGATGATCCCGATCCCGCCGCGTGCCACCGCACCCCGGACTGGGACGGCAAGCTGCGGGGCGATCCCTCGTCGCCGTACGTGATGCGGGCCGTGCAGGGCCTGCGCGCGCGCGCCGGGGCGCCGCTCATCGGGGCCAACGACAACGACGCCGACCGCTTCGGCGCCGAGGATGCCACCGGCATCCTCAACCCGAACCACGTGCTGTGCGTGCTGTTCGACTACCTCTGCCAGCACCGCGCCCTGCCCGATGGCATGGGCCTCGGGCGCACCATCGGCACCACCCACATGCTCGATCGCATCGCGGCCGAGCACGGCCGCCCGGTCCATGAGGTGGATGTCGGCTTCAAGTGGTACGTCGAAGGCCTGAAACAGGGCCGCTACGTGCTGGCGGGCGAGGAGAGCGCCGGGCTGTCCCTGCCGCGCCGCGATGGCTCGCCCTGGGTCACGGAGAAGGATGGCATCGCCGCCGTGCTGCTGATGATGGAGAGCGTGGTCCGCACCGGCCTCGATCTCGGCAGCCAGTACCGGCTGCTGGAGCAGCGTCACGGCGCGCACGCCTACGAGCGGGTGGACACGCTCGCGGAGCCGACGCGCAAGGCCAGGCTGGGTGCCCTCGCGCAGCATGGGGACGAGGTGAGACGCCTCCTGCAAGGCCAGCTCGTGGCCGGCCGCGCCGTCGTCGGTGTCCGGGTGGGCGACGGCGTCAGGGTGGAGCTCGACGGCGGGCTCTGGGTGCTCAAGCGCCCCAGCGGCACCGAAGACATCATCAAGGACTACCGCGAGGTCCGCGACGGTGACATCGCCGTGGCGCGGCAGGCCTCGCTCGAGATCGGCGCGCTGCTGGGGCTGGGGGCCTAGCGTGGACGACCTGCTGGCGCGGCTGCTGGATCAGGGCATCAACCGAGCCTCCGGGGTCTACGCCGGCTTCACCCCGAGCCGGCCCAACGCTCTCGTGATCCCCCGCTTCGTCTGCCTGCGGCACCGCATCCCCTCCCTGGTGGAGGCCCTGGGCGAGCACCTCGAGCTCGGCCGGCTGCGCCGCCCGCTGGTGATCTCGGATCCCGTCACCTGGGAGATCGCCGGCGGCGAGCTGTTCGACGGCCTGGCCGCCGCGCGGCTCGATCCCCGCAAGGCCCTGGTGGAGAGCAACCGCTACTCCGAAGCCCACGACATCATCGTGTCCATGAACCGCGGGCCGCGCCGCTGGTCCGAGGCGCAGGAGCCCTGGGAGCGGCGGCTGTACGGGGCCAAGGTGCCCTCGGTGGTCTTCGGGGTCGGCGGTGGCACGGTGGTGGACATGGCCAAGCTGGTGGCCTTCCAGCTGCACCTGCCCTGCGTCTCCATCCCCACCTCCCTGGCCAACGACGGCATCGCCTCTCCCTTCGCCGTGATCCGGCCGCCCGAGGGCCACGCGGCGGCCAACGTCACCGTCACCGCCAACACACCGCTCGGTGTATTGATCGATCTCGGGCGCATCAAGCCGCGCGGCGAGGCGGACGGGCCCTTCTTCGAGCGCATGATGCGCTCTGGCATCGGCGATGCTGTCTCCAACCTCACCTCCACCCTGGACTGGCGCCTGGCGGCCCGGCGCGGCGAGGCGAAGTTCGACCACCTGGCCTGGCTGCACGCCCGCAGCGCCGGCGAGGTGGTGCTGTACCGCCTGGCCGAGGGCGCGCCGCTGGACGACGACGACCTCGTGCTCACCCTGGCCACGGGCCTGGTCTCCTCGGGCGAGGCCATGGCGCGGGTCGGCTCCTCCCAGCCCGCCAGCGGCTTCGAGCACAAGCTGTATCACGCGTATCAGAACGTGCTGCGCTTCCCTTCGCGGGCCACCCACGGGCTGCTGGTGGCGGTGGGCGCGCTCGTCTCGGCCCACGCGCACGGGCGTTGGTACGAGCCCATGCGCCAGGGCTTCGCCGCGGCCGGCATGCCCGTGGACGCCGCCGGGCTCGCCGCGCTCGAGCTCACCCCCGAGCGCATCGAGCAGGCCATCCATGCCTCCATGAAGGTCAAGCCCGAGCGCCACACCATCCTGGAGGAGCGGGGCCCCGAGGCGCTGGTGGCCAGCTTCCAGGAGGTCTTCGGGATCTGACGGCCGGATGGTGCTACCCTGACAGCAGCTCTGGAGGTCCCGATGCGCCTGTTCCTCGCCCTGCTCGCCCTCACCCTGCCGGCCACCGCCCTGGCGGACAACGCCCTGCGCCTCGACGGCGACATGGACCGCGTGGACCTCGGGGTCCTCGATCCCGGCACCTCCTTCACGGTGGAGGGCTGGGTCAAGTTCGACAGCGTGGACGGCTGGGACACCCTCTGGGAGGTGACCGATCCCACCACCTCGCTCGACTCCTTCTACACCGGCTACGTGCAGGGCTACTGGCAGGTGGAGGTGGAGGACCAGACGGTCTGGGAGGGCGACACCTGCGAGGACTACTACACCCTGTGCTGGTCCGACACGCCGGCCTCCGGCGACAGCTACCACGTGGCCGTGGTGGTCACGGGCGGCATGAGCATGCTGTACGTGGACGGCACCCTGGTGCAGAGCCTGCTGCACGGCGAGACCCCGGGCTTCGGCACCGACGTCTGGGTGCTCGGGGCGGACAGCGACTCCCCCGGCACCTGGACCTCCGACCCGCTCGACGGCTGGATGGACGAGGTGCGCGTCTGGAGCACCGCCCGCTCCCAGACCGAGATCCAGTGCACCATGGACTACGCCATGACCGGCTCCGAGGCAGGGCTGTACGCCTTCTACCCCATGGACGATGCCCCCGGCTCCGGCACCGCCACCGACGCCACCGGGTTCGGCTGGGACGGCCTGATGGTGGGCGACGCCACCTTCGAAGCCTCCCCCTTCGGGCTCATCCCCTCCACCGGCGGCGACATCCCCTGCTACGACTACGACGGCGACGGCTACACCCCCGACGACGGCGACTGCGATGACGCCGCCCTGGGGATCAACCCCGGCGCCACCGAGATCTGGTACGACGGGGTGGACCAGGACTGCGACGCTGCGAGCGACTTCGACCAGGACAGCGACGGCTACGACGCCACCGCCTACGGCGGCACCGACTGCGACGACCTGGCGCTCGCCATCCACCCGGGCGCCACGGACCGCTGGTACGACGGCGTCGATTCCGACTGCGATGGCGCGAGCGACTTCGATCAGGACGGCGATGGCTACGACGCCGCGGCCTACGGCGGCACCGACTGCGACGACCTGCACGCCTCGGTCCACCCAGGCGCCACCGACACCTGGTACGACGGGGTGGACTCGGACTGCGACGGTGCCTCCGACTTCGACCAGGACGGCGACGGCACCACCTCGTCGGCCTACGGCGGCTCGGACTGCGACGATGTGGACGCCGCCATCAACCCCAGCGCCACCGAGACCTGGTACGACGGCATCGACACCGACTGCGACGGCGCCTCAGACTACGACCAGGACGGCGATGGTCACGACAGCGATGCCTGGGGCGGGGACGACTGCGACGACACCCGCGCGAGCGTGCACCCCGGCGCCACCGACCGCTGGTACGACGGGGTCGATTCCGACTGCGACGGCGCCGGCGACTACGACCAGGACGGCGACGGCTACGACGCCTCCGCCTACGGCGGCGCCGACTGCGACGACCGCTCGGCCTCCGTCCACCCCGGCGCCGCCGAGACCTGGTACGACGGGGTCGACTCCGACTGCGATGGCGCCAGCGACTACGACCAGGACGGCGATGGGTACACCGCGGCGGCCTACGGCGGCTCGGACTGCGACGACACCGACGCGACCGTGAACCCCGCGGCCAGCGACACCTGGTACGACGGCGTGGACTCCGACTGCGACGGCGCCTCCGCCTACGACCAGGACGCCGACGGGCATGACAGCGACGCCTGGGGCGGTGACGACTGCGATGACACCTCCGCCGCCGTCCACCCCGGCGCCACCGACCGCTGGTACGACGGGGTCGACTCCGACTGCGACGGTGCCTCCGACTACGACCAGGACGGCGATGGCCACGACGCCACCCCCTACGGCGGCGACGACTGTGACGACCGGAATGCCGCCATCCACCCCGGCGCCGCCGAGGTCTGGTACGACGGCGTGGACCAGGACTGCGACGGGGCCTCCGACTACGACCAGGACGGCGACGGCCAGACCGCCGCGGCCCATGGCGGCTCCGACTGCGACGACACCGACGCATCGGTGTATCAGGGCGCGACCGACACCTGGTACGACGGGGTCGACTCCGACTGCGACGGCGCCTCCGACTACGACCAGGACGGCGACGGCTACGACAGCGACGCCTACGGCGGCACCGACTGCGACGACACCGCCACGGGCGTGCACCCCGGCGCCACCGACCGCTGGTACGACGGGGTCGATTCGGACTGTGACGGCGCCAGCGACTACGACCAGGACGGCGACGGCTACGACGCCGCGGCCTATGGCGGCACCGACTGCGACGACCGCACGGCCTCCGTGAACCCCGGGGCCAGCGAGACCTGGTACGACGGCGTCGATTCCGACTGTGATGGCGCCAACGACTACGACCAGGACGGCGACGGCTACACCTCCGATGCCTGGGGCGGCGCGGACTGCGACGACGTGGACGCCACGGTGCACCCGGGCGCGGCCGACACCTGGTACGACGGGGTCGATTCCGACTGTGACGGCGCCGACGACTACGACCAGGACGGCGACGGCTTCGACAGCGTCGATTTCGGCGCTCCTGCGGAGGGCCTCGACTGCGACGACGAGGACGAGGACATCAACCCCGACGGTCTGGAGACCTGGTACGACGGCGTGGACCAGGACTGCGACGGCGCCAGCGACTACGACCGCGACGGCGACGGCTTCGACTCGGCCAGCTACGGCGGAGACGACTGCGACGACAGCGACGCCGACACCTGGCCGGGCGCACCCGACGACCCCTACGACGGCGTGATCAACGACTGCGACGCGGCGGACGAGTTCGACGCCGACATGGACGGCCACACCTCGGTGCTCTACGGCGGCGACGACTGCGACGACGCCAACTCCGACGTCAACCCCGACGCCGAGGAGGTCTGGTACGACGGCGTGGACCAGGACTGCGACGGCAACGACATGGACCAGGACGGCGACGGCTTCGATCTCGACGACGACTGCGACGATCTCGACGCCAGCGTGAACCCCGACGCCGCCGAGATCTGGTACGACGGCGTGGACCAGGACTGCTCCGGCGGTGACGACTTCGACCAGGACGGCGACGGCTACGCCCAGGAGGAGGACTGCGACGACACCGACGCATCCGTGCATCCCGACGCCGAGGACGCCTGGTACGACGGGGTTGACGCCAACTGCGACGGCGCGGACGACTACGACCAGGACGGCGATGGGTTCGACCTGGAGGACGACTGCGACGACACCGACGACGCCGTGAACCCCGGCGCCGAGGACGCCTGGTACGACGGGGTGGACTCCGACTGCGACGGCGCCGACGACTTCGACCAGGACGGCGACGGCTGGCCGCTGGAGACCGACTGCGACGACACCGACGCCAGCGCCTGGCCCGGCGCCGAGGGCTGGAGCGAGGACTGCGAGCCCATCGAAGACACCGGCACCGGGCCGGATGATACAGGTGTGATACCAGACGACACATCCTCGCCGCGAGACACCGGCCTGCCCCGCGACAACTTCAAGGGCGGCGGCGGCTGCGGCTGCGCCAGCGGCGGACGCGGCGGCGCGCTGTTGTGGCTGCTCGGGCTGCTCGGGCTGGCGGTGGGGCGGCGGAGGGGTTGAAGCGCCGGGCTACTCCTCCACCAGGTCCCAGCCGCAGCCCTCCAGCGCCCGGTTGCTGGCTCCAGCCAGCGCCACGTCACAGATGTCGGGGGACTCGAAGGTGACGAAGCTCGGCACCGGGGAGAAGCTCTGTTCGAAGCACTCACACGCATAGTCGCCGCTGAAGGTGTGGCCGTTGTCACAGTCCACCCAGTAGGATGAGCCGCTCTCGCAGCGGTCCCAGGGGGAGCGGTCAGCGGTCAGCGGTCAGCAATCTGCTATGAACGTGGTACGAAGTTCGATACCGAGAAGGCAACGGCCGAAGCTGCCGAAACACAGTCCAGGTGCCGGCGACTTTCGGAGTGGCCAACGAAAACCATCTTGCTGACGGCTGAATGCTGATGGCTGACAGCTCTCCGGCAGCCCTGAACTGCCGGCTGATTTGGTCGGTGCCATCCCAGGTGACGCTGCAGTGGCGGTCGTCGCCCTCCCCTTGGTCGCTCATCTCAGCCTCGCGGCAGACATCGGGCTCCCCCGCGCAGGCGGCGAGGGTAAGGAAGGCCATGGCGATGCGGGGGGCGTGTCTTGGCATGGTGGGGTTCCCGGGCGCTGGAGGCGCAGCGGATCGCGGCTCAGTCATACCACCAGCGGGGGGGATCGCACCCACATGAAGTCATGCCCCCCTGTTTGCACCGCCCGTTGGGGTCATGCCCCCGAAGGTGCCCCATCCACGGGTCATTCGCAGGGCTCATCGCCCACCAGATCATCGAAAACGCTGTTTGCTCGGTGGGCTCATCTCTCTGGCACACGTCCGATGGAGCACATCGAGGAGCATGACCCCAGGGGTTGGTGCAGAAACGATGGCTTGACTCCTGCAATCCGCGGCTCAGGGCGCGCGGCGCGCCTCGCAGCGGCCTTCTTCAGGGCGCAGGCGCGCCATCCGCGTGCGCCCCGCCGAGCACGAACTCCGCGATGGCGTCCAGCGTGTCCTCGTCCAGCACGTCGTTGTGGCCACGGTCCTCGCGCAGCCTCAGCTCTGAGCCGGGCAGGACGGTGTGGAGGCGGACCGACAGCTCGGCCGGGATGGTGCGGTCGTCCTCGCCGTGGATCAGCAGGGTGGGAATCCCCTGGAGCCCCGGCGCCCGGGAGAGGGTGTCGTAGCGGTCGGCCATGAGCAGGTGGGCGGGGAGGAAGGGGTAGAGCCCGGCGGCCACGTCGGGCAGGGAGGTGTAGGCGGCCACCAGCGCGAGGCGGGCGCAGCGGCCCTCGGCGGCCATGGCGGCGGCCACGCCCGTGCCCAGGGAGTGGCCGGCGCAGGTGGGCAGGCGGTCACCCGTGCCCAGAGCGCTGGCGGCGGCGGCGAT
>JBDRKM010000101.1:0-4244 GCA_043814015.1 Pseudomonadota bacterium | reverse complement strand
CCGCGGCGCCCAGGTGACCCTGGTCCACGGACCGGTGGCCCTGGCCGCTCCGCCCGGAGTCCTGGCCCTGCCGGTGAGCACCGCGGCCGAGATGGCCGGCGCGGTGCGCTCCCGCTTCGCCGAGGCCGACGCGGTGATCATGGTCGCGGCCGTGGCCGACTACCGGCCGGCCACCGTGCTGCAGGGCAAGCGGAGCAAGACGCCTGGCTCGTGGGAGGTGACCCTCGAGCGGACCGAGGACATCCTGGCCTCCCTGGGCCGGGAGCGGCAGGGGCAGGTGCTGGTGGGCTTCGCGGCCGAGACGGGCGAGGTGCAGGAGCGGGCCCGGCAGAAGCTGCTGGCCAAGGGCCTCGACCTGATCGTGGCCAACGACGTCTCGCGCAACGACGCGGGCTTTGGTGCGGAGCGCAACGCGGGCCTGCTTCTGGCCGCGGATGGCGTGGTCGAGGAGCTGCCGCTGATGGCGAAGCGGGAGATGGCCTCCCGCCTCCTGGACCACGTGGCCCGGCTGCTCCGGGAGCGGCAAGAGGTGAGAGGTCCGGGCTAAGGGCCCGCGCAGAAACAACTTCCCATTTTCGCTACAGCGTCAAGATCCGGTTGGATGGGGATCCCTGGGCGTCAGGCTCCCCGCCGCGAGGCGCGGCTCTGGGCCGCGGCAGCGATTCGGTGGCCCATCTCCTCGGTCCTGACGACGCGGCGATCCGCGGGTGACAGCGAAGCGCTGGCGAGTTGGAGGACGGTCGAGAGAGCCTTCTCCTCGTCCTGTGGTGGTTGTCCGTTCATCCTCCTCTCGCGTTCCAGTTGATCGAGCTCGGCAAAAACCCTCGGCAGTCTGTCCAGCGAGCCGCAGACGATGCGCACGTAGTCGTCGTGCTCGAGATTGCGGACCAGGGCGGCCTCGGCGGGCAGGTGCTCAAGCTCTTGCCCAAGATTCTTCCGCCCGCTTCGCCGCCGCTCCTCGTGTTTGAGCAGCTTGAAGAAGTTCTCGGCCAGCGCATTGGTCCTCGCGACCAGCTTGACGCCACCGCCAGCGGTCTCGGGCAAGGGTATCGCGTGGCCCCAGAGATTTGTGCCGTGCGCGTCGAGGTGGGCGAGGATGAGATCGATGGCCTGGCGAGCATCTTGCGCAGGGCCGCGAGCGGGCCGGCGCTGGGCGAGTGATGCGGCCAGCGCATCGAGCTGCTCGCGCATCGTGGCGAGGTCCTGTGCGGTCTCCTCGCCGGGAGACACGGCCGCCAAGCGGAGCACGGTGCGTAGCTCGTCGACCAAGGCGGCACGGCGGCGCAGCCGCGTCGCGATCCGCTGGAAGGGCACCTGGCAGTTCACGGGGTCGAGGGTGCGACGGAGCCGTTCCAGTGTGCTTCTGACATGCTTGTCCTTGGGCGGTGTGCGCAGAAACGCATTGGCCGCCCGCAGGGCAGTCAGGCATCGGTCGTGCAGGTCCAGGTAGGGCCGGTCGAAGGGGAAGTCGAGGCCGCTGGCTGCCGCCGGGAAGTCCAGCGTCCACTGGGCCAGGGAGCGGACGACGGCCAGACCGCTCTGACCGCCCTCGAGCCGAAGGTCGGCGGCGTCCAACGCTTGCCAGTCGCGCACCGCCTGTCTGGCCTCCTCGACGTTCGTGCCGAGCTGGCGGCCGAGGTCACGGACCAGCGCCCGCAGGTGGGGACGCACCTTGGCCCGCCGGAAGAGACTGCGCAGCTCCGCGTGGGCGGGCTCGAGCAGGTCCTTGCCCACGTCCGCCACGAAGTGCTGATGACAGGCCAGCACGGGGATGGTCGTCTCCAGTTCGGCGACCAGGGTGTCGAGCGCGGGAATCATGGCTCTGCCCAGGTCGCGCATCGCGGCGCAAGGCGCACCGAAGCGGCGCACCGTCGCTCGGAGACAGGGCAAGACGAGGTCGGCGCGTTCCGTCGCGATCTTCCAGGCCCCCAGGACCCACTTTCGCCAGCCGGCCATCGCGATCAGCAGCGTGCCCCGGCCGGCCTCGCCCGTGGAATCGACGTGCATCGGCCAGCCGCCGTCGCTGATCAGCGCGGCCTGCAGCTCCTCGGCGCGGGCCCGGTGGAGCCGGGCGAGGTACCCGACGAAGCGCTTGGCCAGGTGGCTCACCTCGCCTTCGGACAGGCGGATGCCGTACTCGCGCAGCGCGGTGCGGATCTCCGGCCGTTGCCGGTGCTCGAGGAAGCGCTTCAGCCCGACGAAGGCCATCACGTCGTAGCCCGCGTTGCTCCCCGGAAGTAGCTGCCCGATCAGCGAGGCGGGGGGCCGGGTCACCTTGGTCCCGTCCGGATGAGAGCAGCCCTGCGCGCAGACGAGCACGGTCGCCCGTGCTGTGAACTGGCCGTGGGCCAGGGTCCGGCCCTGTCGCGGTACGGTTTTCTGCACGGACCAGTCGTCGCCGCCGCACACCGGGCACGGCTCGGACGGCGACTCGCTCACTCTGACGAAAGCTCCGGCGGTGGCCTGCATCGACTGGCGGCACTGCGCTCCGAGGGACTGCACGTGCCCCCTCAACGCGGCGAGCGTCTCGAGCGTCAGCGCGGCGTTTTTTTTCCCGCCACGAGTCCGTGGCCGGCGAACACCTGCTCCACCTGAGCCATCGTGGCCGAGATCCCGCGAGCGCCCAGCCGCTTCGCAACCACTGACGGGGCGAGCAGCACCGGCCCCGCACGAACCAGCTCGAGCAGCACCTCGATGACCAGCACGGCCGGGACTTCGATGATCGCCTCTGCGGCACCCAGGAGCAACGTCCGCCGTCGCGCCACCTGCGCGGCCGCCCGCTCCGTCGCGGCGCTCACGTACAGGTACCACTTCTCGATGCGCTCGCGGCCGATGAGCTGATCGCGCACCAGACCGAGCAGGGTGTTGTGTACCCTGACGTGGAGCAGCGACTGCAACTCGTTGTGCGTGTGCCCGGCCTCGGCGGCGCCAACCAGCTCGACCAGCGTGCGCTTCAGCGTGCCGGCGCGAGTGAAGCCGATGCCCTGAAAGAACCACAGCCCGTGCTCGTCGAACTGCGGGACGTCGGTGAGCGCGTAGTAGCGGCCAGCGTGGGTGTAGCTCGTCAGATATCCAAGCGCGACGAGGTCTCGGAACAGGCTGCGTCTCGACCGATCCTCTGTGGCCCTGGCGATCGATGGCAAGTCCAGCACTCGTTTTCGCCGGAGTAGTTGCTCCAGCAGTCTCCTCGCTTCCTCCATGTTCACTCCCCCGTGGCAACATCAGGACCACGTCTTCTCTATGGGTCCCAATAATGCCACGCGCAGAGCAAGTGAGCAAGCAAAATCCCTGGAATTACGTGAGCGGCACAGCACGTCTTGGCAGAAAGAGGACTCAGCCAGATGCTATTTCGGCAGCGATTTCAGCTCCGTGGGCGAATCCAACCAGATCATGACGCCGTAGCCAAAATGGGAAGCTGCTTCTGCGCGGACCCTTACAGCCGGCCCACCCAGGCATAGGTGCTCAGGTTGGCCGTGACCTGGACCACGATCTCCACCTCGTCGCTCCCTGGCGGGACGCGGATCCCGGAGGCCGCGGCCATGGTCAGGTAATCCCGGTAGAGCCGCCGGCGGTCCGCCGCCGTGGTCTGGCGGGTCCGCGACCAGTGGTTCACCGAGCGGAGGATCGTCTTCTCGTGGCGCGCCAGCAGGTCGGCGAGCGGCTCCCCGTCACGGCCCCCCCGGCGGCCCCGGCCCCGGGCGGCCCGGGCCACGATCTCCCGCAGGTCGGCCACGAACTCCCGGTCCGTGAGCACCGAGCCGGTCTCGCAGAGCCGCGCGTACTCCTCGGTCACGCGCAGGCAGGGGGGCTTGCCGTCCCGCCGCTCGAGGAGCAGGGCAAAGTACTGGGAGGGCTCGCCCTCCCGCTCGTCCTCATCCTCCTCGTCCTCGTCCTCGTCGTCCTCGTCCCAGGTCCTGTTCCACCCGTCGCGCAGGAAGGTGGTCACGGACCAGCGGTTGAAGGCGTGCTTGCTCAGCGGATCCATGATCAGGAACCGCCCTTCGGCCCAGCCCACCACGGCCACCCAGTGCGCGAAGTCGTCCACCAGCAGGATCCCGGGCAGCCCGCGCCCGAGGTGCCTGCGGACCAGGGCGGCGAAGCTGCGGCCCCGGCCCTTGCGGGTCTCCTGGACCAGGCAGGAGCGGACGCCCTGGGCGGCGGCGGCCCGCTTCAGATCCTGCTCGTCCAGACCGGTCCTGAACACCTTCCAGGGCTTGCCCGCGGCCCGGGCCAGCCGGCGCGGG
>JBDRKM010000100.1:0-7530 GCA_043814015.1 Pseudomonadota bacterium | reverse complement strand
GGGCCGCCCCGCGCCTGCTCGCCCTCGGCCGGCCCGCGGCCGCCGCGGCCAGCCTGGCCGCTCTGGGCCGTGAAGAGGAGGCCCTGCGGGCCCTGTGCGCCGTGCCGAAGACCTCCCCCGGCTACCGCGCCGCCTGCATCCAGGCCATCGACCTGGCGGATCGGCTCGACGTGCTGGAGTTCGAGCTCGATCACCTGGTGGGCGCCTTCGTGGGCTCGCGGATGAAGGGCAGCGTGGAGATCCAGGCCGTGCGGAAGCTGGCCGGCCTGTACGCGCGGCACGGGCGGCGCTCCACGGCCATCGAGCTGCTGGAGAACCTGTGGGCGGCGGAGCCTGGCCTGCGCGGGATCGACTCGGAGCTGGAGGCGCTGCGCCGCGGCGGGACACGGGCCGGCGCGGGCGCGGACATCCTGGCCCAGGACGCGGCGGCGCGGGGAAGGGCCTACCTCCCGGAGTACCCGGGCAGGGCCACCGAGACCTTCCTCGACAGCGCCGAGCTGCCGCCCCTGCCCCCCCTGCCCGATCTGCCGCCGCTGCCCACCCAGGCGCCGGTGGAGGCGGTGCACCCCGCGGGGCGCGGGGGCCGGGCCCGCCCAGCGCCGACGGTTGCGTTTCTTGGCTCCGGCGAGCCCTTCGGAGGCACCCTGGCGCCGCCGAGCGAGCCGCCACGGCGCGCCGCCAGGCCCTCCGGCGGCAGCCAGCCCACCCTGGACTTCGACGACGGGGAGGGGCCGGGCGCGGAGGTCCAGCCGGTCGGGCCCGGGGTCCTGGTGGCGGGGCGCTACCGGGTGGAGAAGATGCTCGGCCAGGGTGGCATGGGCGCGGTCTACCGGGCCTTCGACCTGGAGCTGTCCGAGCCCGTGGCCCTGAAGGTGCTGACGGGCGCCTCCCACAGCGAAGCCTCGTTGGCCCGTTTCCGGCAAGAGCTGAAGCTCTCCCGGCGCCTGAGCCACCGCAACATCGTGCGGGTGCACGACATCGGCCTGCATGCGGGGCAGTACTTCATCTCCATGGAGCTGTTGCAGGGGGCCGATCTCAGGCGCCACCTCGAGGCCCGCGCCCTGCCCCGCGGGATCGGGATCGATCTGATGGTCCAGGCCACCGAGGGCCTGCAGGCCGCCCACGATCTGGGCGTGGTGCACCGCGACATCAAGCCCGAGAACCTGTTCGTCACCCTGGAGACCGTGGTCAAGGTGATGGACTTCGGCATCGCCCGCGCCGTGCAGGCCCCGGGCATGACCATGGCGGGCGTCATGGGCGGCACCGCCTGCTACATGTCGCCCGAGCAGGCCAGCGACTTCTCCTCCGCGAACCCCGCCTCGGACCAGTACTCCCTGGCGGTGGTCGTCTACGAGCTGCTGGTGGGCCGCCCGCCCTTCGAGCACCCGGCCCTGCTGCCCCTGCTGCACATGCACGCCACCGAGCCGCCGCCCCCGCTGCGCGACGAGGATCCCTCCATCCCGGAGGCCGTGGAGGCCGCGGTGCTGCGGGCCCTGGCCAAGCTGCCCTGCGAGCGCTTCGAGAGCTGCGCCGCCTTCGGAGAGGCCCTGCGCGCCGGCTGGGAAGATTCCACCCCCCGGAGGCGTTGAGCGCGGAGGTGCGGCCTTGACGTCGCGGGTTCGACCCTGTGGTCGGAAGCGTGGAATGAGATAGGCTTCGCCCGAGCCCTGCCCCGGGCGCGCCGCGCCCAGGCGGATCAGGTCTTCGCCGTGCCGTCCCCACGGCCAACATCCCTTCCATGGAGATCCCCACATGACCCTCACCCGCAGCCTGCTCATCGCCCTGCCCCTCCTGCTCGTCTCCAACGCGGCCGTGGCCAAGTGCCCGGCTTGCCCCGAGCCCGAGCCCTGCCCCACCTGCCCCGAGCCGCCCAAGCTGAACACCTCCCCCGACAAGGCGGCCGGTGAGGCCGCGGGCGTGGCCGATCTGGCCATGGTGGTCGGGCTGATCGACTGGGCCCGCGACAACAAGTCGGCCGAAGCCCTGGCCACCGCGGCCGAGCTGCTGGCCGATCTGGGCGCCGTGGACACCGCGCGCGAGAAGCAGGTCGAGGCAGGCGAGGGCGAGGCCGCCGAGAAGACCGGCCCCGAGCTGGTGCTCGATGCCGCGGCCCTGCTGGCCGAGGCTGTGGCCCTGGCCACCGAGATGAAGCAGAAGAACCTCGTCAAGCACCTCGGCGCCGTCGTCCTCGGCAACCGCGGCGCCGTGGGCGGCCCCAAGTACACGGTCGAGCGGGTCAAGGCCTACGACACCGACTACTACGTGCTGCCCTTCGAGGGTTCGTCCGTGGCCATGGTCGCCATCTCCGGCGACGGCGACACCGATCTCGACCTGCGCGTCTACGACGAGAACGGCAACCTGATCGCGTCGGACCTCGGCTCCACCGACGACGCCAGCGTCACCTTCACCCCGGCCTGGACGGGCAACTTCCGCATCGAGGTGAAGAACCTCGGCGGCGTGTACAACCAGTACACCGTCATCACGAACTAGGTTCGAAGCCGGCATAGCGGCTTCCAACGGCGGCGTTCGGGCCGACGGCGGTGATGCCGCCGCGGCTCGACGCCGCTTTGTCGCTTCCGGCGGAGGTGATCGCTCCGATACCCGCCGCGCACTGTCCAGGCGGACCCTGCCCCGGCGGCTGCGGCTCGGCGAGCGCCTACACCGGCATGTACGAGGCGGTCATAGCCACGGGCGGGACCTTCGTCTCCATCTGCGCCACCGACTGGGCCACGCCCCTGGCCGCGGCCCTGGGCGACGTGAGCCGGGCCCTCGACAGCTTCAGCCTGGAGCAGGAGGCCGTGCCCGGCACCCTCGTGGTGCGGGTGGACGGCGTCAACGTGACCTCGGGCTGGAGCTACGACGCCGACCGCAACGCGCTGACCTTCGACGCCGATCACGTCCCGGAGGGGGGGAGCAGCGTGGAGGTGTCCTACGCGGTGCGGGGGGAGTGTGGCTGAGGGGCCGGGGTGAGACGCCGAGGATCGGGTGGTCTACACCGAGCAGGTCCCCGAGATCGTGCAGGAGCCGGACTACGAACGGGCGCCGGCGGCCTTGCGGGGCTGATCAACTCCGGCCTGGTCGTCTGGTTCCTTTGCGATGGCACAAGCGAGGATGTAGAGTTCTCCTGATGCGGCACCCCGGGCCCGCATCGTGCATCGGGAGGTTCCGTGAAGCAGCGAACCCATCGGCGGCAACAGCAGGTCGCGCAGCAGGCCTCCGACACCATCTCGCCGCATGAGCTCGAGCCTGCGGGCGGATCGGAGTGGGTCCTCCAGCAGCAGGAACTGCTGGGAAACCAGGCGGTCGCGTCGGCGATGCAAGGTGAAGGCCCTGTATCAGGGCGCCAGGTTATCCCGACCGCCGGGGGGCGTCCCTTGGAGGAGGGCGAGCGTCAGCGCCACGAGGCCGCGCTGGGAGCGCCGCTTGGCCACGTGAGCGTTCATGAGGGGGCCGACGCACCCGCAGCCCTGGGCGCCGAGGCGTTGCAGGCTGGCTCCCACATTTGGCTTGACCCCACCCGCGGGCGCTCGGGGAGTCAGGACCGGGAGCGCATCCTCGGACACGAGCTGGCCCATGTCACGGCGGAGGATCGCGGCGAACGGGACCCGGTGCGACCAGGAGAGGCCGCGGCGAGCGGGCCGTCTGACGCCTCGGAGCGGCGTGCGCAGGTCGCCGAGGCGCGCGGTCCCGCTGCGGCCACCTCGACGGATGTGGTCACGGAGGCGGCTCCAACGCCGCGGACTCCGGTGCTTCCGGAGGCCATGGCGCCTGCGGCTGCCGAAGGGGCCGGCGGCGCCGCCGCGGGCGAAGAAGAGGCCCTTCCCGGAGAGGCTCCTGGTCCCAAGGCGGAGGGGACCCTGCCGCCGCCACCTCCGGCCGAACCGGCCGCTTCCCCACCCGCGGCCCCCCCGGCGGCTCCTCCCAGCGGTGGTGGGGCTCATGTCCCCGCGGTGGCGCCTCCCGTCACCCGCCCCGCTTTGGCCGCGCCTTCGGGCCCGACGGAGCTGCCGGAGCCCGTGGGTTCCGTTGGACAGCTCACGCCGGCCGACGTCGTCCCCGTGATGCCGGGCCCCGCCCGCGGTGGGGAGGGTTCGGTCGAGGGGTTGGGGGCCGAACTCGGCGCCATGGCCTCGGGCCTCGCGGATCGCGGTGCAGCCTCCGGGCGTGCGCTCGTGGGTGCGCTGCTGGCGCAGATCGATCAGGCCCTTGGCGGCGTGCGAGGCGCAGCAGAGCAGGCGCGAGGGCGGATATGCGAGGCCGTCGGTGGAGAGCGTGCACGGCTGCAGGCGGCTTCGGCCCGGACGCGGGCCGGCTTGGCTGCGGTGGCGGTCCAGGAGCGGGCCGCGGTGCAGGCGGGGTTCGAGGCGCAGCGGGCGCGGCTGGAGGGCCAGACCGCCGCGAGCCTCGCCCGGGCCGACGCGCAGGAGGCCCAACTCCAGGCCGACACCATAGGGCTGGGCGAGCAGATGGCCACGGAGGCCCTCGGGCAGAGCGAGGCCCGGGCGCAGCAGGCCGCCGCGCTGGGCTCGATCCGCGGGGGCGGCGAGCCCCCGGTGGCCGAGGGGCAGGCCAAGGCGGCCCGCGAGATCGCCGCCTCTGCGGCGGAGCGTTGCCAGACCGCTGGCCAGGAGTTGGCCCAGCAGATGCGCGCCGACGCCGGGCAGCTCGCCGAGACCTTGGCGAGCCGGGTGGTCGAGTGGCGCGCCGCCGTCCAGCAGAGCCACGATGAGGCCAGCGCCGAGCTCGACCAGGCAAGCGCCGCTTCGGTGGGTTCCATCGAACGGGTGACGGCGGCCATGGCGGATGAGGCGCAGGGGGCGGCAGACCAAGGCGAGGTCGAGCTGCAGGTACTGGAAGGCGACGCCATCGCCCAGGTGGATGCCATCGAGCTTCAGCGCCTCGGTGAGCTGGAGGCCATACGGGCGGGCGTCGCGGAGCAGGTGTCGACGGAGGTGGCGTCGTTCCAGGCACTGATGAGCGGCGCGGCGGAGGCTGTGCGCCATCAGCTCGGGGCGGCCGAACCCCTCCAGGCTGTCCAGGCCGAACGCCTTCGGGCGAGCTTCTCTGAGGGGGTGGCCCAGGCATCCGAGCAGCTCGAGGTGGGCTTCGCCCAGGCGTCGGCCGACGTCCACGAGGCCGTGGCCAGCGCGCTGGACAGCTCCGTGCAGGGGTTCGGTGCCCTCGCCGATTCTCTCGGTGCGGGGATGGCGGAGGCCGGCGCTGAGCTGGAGGGGCGGCTCGACGCTTCGGTGGGCACCGCCCAGGGGGAGTTCGCAGGTGTGCGAGGAGAGTTCGAGGCCAGGATGGCCGGAACCCTCGATGAGCGTCAGACGGGGCTCGACGCGAAGGAGGCCGAGTTCCAGGCCGCGGCCCAGGCCCAGCTCCAGGGCTTCCAGGCCCAGGCCGCCCAGCGCATGCAGCAGGGTCTGGCCGGACAGGACAGGGTGGTCGCGGACGCACGGGGCAAGATCGACGAGGCCGGAGCACGGCTGGCCAGCCGCTATTCCAGCCTGCATTCCCAGGCCGAGCAGATGTCGGCGCAGTCGGGAGACCAGGTCCATCGCTCCATCTGGGGCGCCATCACGGGCTGGGTGGGTGGCCTGATCGACTCGGCCAAGGCCTGGCTGGCGGACAAACTCGGCGAGTACTGGGGTGGCCTGGTGTGGGGGCTCCTGTCGTCCCTCGCCATGATCGCGGTGCTCGCGGCGCTGATCTACTTCGTCCCCTTCCTCGGTGTCCCCATCTTGCTGGGGGTCATCGGGCTGTGCATCTACAACCGCTTCCAGGAGTACGCCCTCGATCATCCGGGTGAGTCCGTGGGCTGGTGGGCGCCGCTGCTCATCATCGTGGGCATCGTGGACATCATCGGCGTGCCCATGATCATCGAGGGTATCGCGGGCAAGCGCCTGACCCAGCTCGGCACCGATCAAGAGATGGGGCGTTTTGAGAGCGGTGAGCGCACCGGCCAGGGCATCGCCTTCCTCCTCGCCGCGCTGCTGGTGGCGGCGCGCAAGGTCCGTGGGCGAGGCACCGAGCGGGGCGTAGAGCCTGGGAAGGATCCGGGCGTAGAGCCCGGGAAGGATCCAGCCGTGAAACCTGGCGAGGATCCGGGCGTGGAGCCGGGGAAGGATGTCAGCCCCGACAAGGGCGAGGGCCCAGGCATCGACGAGGGGAGAGAGCCTCCTGCGGTGGATGAGAACCCTCCTGGGCGCGATGAGGGCAAGGTCCCCGGTCGAAAGGTGCGGGGCTACTACGACGACGGTACGCCTGCCTACGAGGGGGACATCAAGCCCAGCCGGCTCGAGATGATCACCGATGAAGCCGGGTGGAGCGAGGGCCAGACCGAGGCGAAGACGGACACCGGCAACAGCCGAATCTACCAGCAGCGGGTCCACGTGAAGACGCCGGAGGGCGAGAAGCTCGTGATCGACACGGACTACACCAACCACGGGCGTGGGGACCACCCGGCGCCCCATCACCACATCTACCGGTTCAAGAACGGGAGCTGGAGCAAGAAGGGGAACGGGATTCCGAGCACCGGCCAGCCGGGGTTGCCTTCCATCGATGGCACCACCTACACTGGCCCCCAGCCGTGGAAGGGCGGTAGCTAGACCGAGGTCAACAGGAGCTGCAGACGCATGTCTTTCTTCGCCACTATCGCCATCCCGGAACCTTCCTCCGACGCGCTGGAGGCGGCCCTCACCGCGCTGCGTGGGCTCGGCCTGGGTGGCCGCCGGGTCAACCTCGCCGCCGAGCACGGCGTCCGTGAGCTGTACGGGCTCGACATGGACGCTGCCCGTGTGATCGAGATCGAGATCCTCGACGGGAAGGAGGTCGGCTGTGAGGATGTCCTCGCTGGTGCCCGGCCCCCCGACCTGTTCTGGACGCTGTACCAGCGTTTCGCGGCCTCACTCGGGCGCTCCGCGAGGTGGTTGGGTGACGACCCTGAGGTGACCGCTCTGCTGCTCAAGGACGTCCACCCGCTGCCAGCGGAGGAGCTATTGCGCACGCTGGCCGAGAACATTTCCGCCCGCCCGCTGGTGCTCAACCTCGATCCCGAATTCGCCATCCGGTTTGGGGAGGTGACGGAGCTCGCGGGGTGGGAGGCCATCCGCCGCGGGGTGTGGGCAGCCCTGGCCCTGGGTGATCTGGAGCGGGGGCTGCGGTTGCGGATTGACGAGTAGGCCCCGCCCTACGGGCGCATTGGAGATTACGGGGTCGCCGGAGGTACCAGGTTTCAGCGGTCAAGCGCCCACCGAGGATTCTCGGCAGTCACCGGGGCTCCTGGCGCGTGGTAACGGCGCAGGGCGCCGGGAGCTTTCGGTGGAACGCGGGGCTACGGTCCACGTTTCGGCCACGGCCTCAACGAGGACCTCGCCGCTTTTTTTGGTATGCGGGGGGCTCCGCCCCCCGACGACAGATTCTTCCCCCCCTGATCGGGCGCGACACGCGCCCTCCCCCCCATCTTCGCCGCCTGATGGGCGGCGCGGGGCGCTTGGTCGCGCCCCGGAAAATGCTCCTACCTTCAAG
>JBDRKM010000099.1:0-16305 GCA_043814015.1 Pseudomonadota bacterium | reverse complement strand
CGGCCGCCCGCGGGGGCGCCTGAGTATCCGGAAGGCCGGCCCCGCCCCACTGTGCAGGATGTGCACAGTGTGCACGACCCACGCACGGCGCTGTGCACCGCTTGCACAGCAGAGGTGCCGCGCCCCCCCCCCCGGCGGCCCCGAAGGGCTGGCACGGCCCTTGCTAAACCCCTGGGCGAGGCCCGCGAAGACTCCCACCGCCGGGCCGGAGAGGAGCACCACCATGTCGTTCAGGATCATCACACTCACGGCCATCATCATGGGTATCGGCGCGGGCGTCGCCCTCGCCCAGGACGCCGACGAGGCGCAGGAGGCGCCAGCCACGGCGCCCGCCGCTGGCTGGGGCCCCGGCTTCGTGGACGAGGACGGCGACGGCGTCTGTGATCGCTACCCCGGCCGGGGCTACGGCAGGGGCCAGGGTCGCGGACAGGGTCGCGGACAGGGTCGCGGACAGGGGCAGGGCCCCGCCATGGTGGACGAGGACGGCGACGGCGTCTGCGACTTCTACCAGGGCGGGAGGGGCTACGGTCGCGGTCAGGGGCGGGGTCACGGCTGGCGCCACGGCCAGGGCCGCCAGGCCCCCGCGGAGGAGTAGCCGCCCGCTCGGTCGCCGGCCGGCTATGAGGTCCTCGTGCCCACCTCCCCCCGCAGGATCGCCTGGATCGCCGCCGCGCTCGCGCTCGGCTTCGTGGGCCTGCTCGCCCTGCGCACCCGCGCCACCATCGGCCGCCTGGAGGGTGCCCAGCGCGAGCGGGCCGCCATGGTGGCCCACGCGCTGGTGGCCACGGTCCAGGGCGTGGCGCGCCACGGCCCCGACGCCACCACCCGCGTCCAGGCCGTCTTCGAGGAGCTGAGCGCCTCGGAGCTGGTGCGCGTGGTGGCCCTGCTGGACGAGGACGGGGCGGTGGTGGTGGACGGCGGCGCCGCCCCTCCAGACATGACCGGCCTGCGCCCCTGGGGTGACGGCCTGCTGCGCGAGGGGAGAGACACCGTGACCGTCCAGCTCCCCTTCCAGCTCCAGGCCGGGCACGGCATGGGCGTGGGCCCTGGCGCGCGCGCACGGCGGGGGCCGGGCACGCTGGGCTCAGGCGCCTACGCGCTGTACCTGGAGCTCGACGGCGCCGCGGCCCTCGGCGTACGCGCCCACATCCTGAGCAGCGATCTGGCGCTTCTCGTCATCGGCATGGCCCTGGCCGTGCTGGGGGTGCTGCTGGTGCGCAGCCAGGCCGCCAACCACGCGCTGCAGGCGCGCGTGGCGCTCCAGGAGCAGCGCCGCAGGAGCCTGGAGTCCCTGCGCCTGCTGGCCGCGGGCCTGGCGCACGAGACCAAGAACCCCCTGGGCGCCATCCGCGGCAACGCCCAGCTGTTGCTGGAGGCCAGCGAAGCGGGTGAGGCCCGCGAGCGCGCCGCCCTGGTGCTGGCGCAGATCGACCAGGTCACGGACCGGCTGGACGAGTTCCTCTCCTTCGCCCGCCAGCGCAAACCGCGCCTCGATCGCGTGGACCTGGCCCAGGTGGCCAAGGCCGTGGTGGACCTGCTGGAGCCCGACGCCGCCGCGGCCGGGGTGACCCTCACCCTGACTGCCCAGGGCGACACCAGCCTGACCGGCGATCCCCGCCAGCTCCAGGAGGCCCTCTTCAACCTGGCGCTCAACGCCCTGCAGGCCTGCGCCGCCGGCGACACCGTGCGTTTGGAGCTGACCTCCAGCGCCGAGGCGGTGACCGCGGCCGTGGTGGACGACGGGCCGGGGATCGCCGTCGAGGACATGGCGCGCCTCACCGAGCCCTACTTCACCACCCGCGAGGCGGGCAGCGGGCTTGGGTTGACCATCGTCGAGCGGATCGCCGAGGCCCACGGTGCCCGGCTCGGGGTACAGAGCGTCGTGGGCGAGGGCAGCCGCTTCGAGCTGGTCCTCCCCAGGGAGCCCCCCCGTGACCTCTGATCCCCCCTTCGTGCTCGTCGTGGACGACGAGGCCCCCTTCCGGCGCATGATGCTCGACGCGGTCCGGCGGCATGGCCACCAGGGGGTGGGAGCCGCCAGCGGCGAGGAGGCCCTGGCCCGCGACGACCTGGGCCGAGCCGGCCTCGTCTTCCTCGACCTGCGCCTGGGGCCGGGGAACATGGACGGCATCGCGGTGCTGGAGGCCCTCCGCGCGCGCCTGCCCGAGCTGCCGGTGGTGCTGGTCACGGGCTACGGCGACGTGCGGCTGGCCGTGCGCGCCGTCCACGCCGGCGCCCTCGACTTCCTGGAGAAGCCCCTGGACCTGGCCGAGGTGCGGCGCATCGTGGACGCCGTGCTGCCCGCCGACCCTCCCGAGGCCGAGGCCGCGCCCCTGGCCTTCGGCGGCATCGTGCCGGCCCCCGGCCCCATGCGCGACACCCTGGAGCTGTTGAGCCTGGCCGCCGGCTCCGAGGCCCCCCTGCTGGTCACGGGCGAGAGCGGCACGGGCAAGGAGCTGGTGGCGTCCTACGCCCACGAGCACGGGCCGCGCCCGCAGGGCCCCCTGGTCCAGGTCAACTGCGCGGCCATCCCGGGCGAGCTGCTCGAAGCCGAGATGTTCGGCGTGGAAAGGGGCGCCTTCACGGGCGCCACCCGCAGCACCCTGGGGCGCTTCCGTGAGGCGGACGGCGGCACGCTGCAGCTCGACGAGATCGGCGAGCTGGACCTCGCCCTGCAGGCCAAGCTGCTGCGCGTGCTGCAGGACGGGCGGATCCAGCCCATCGGCGGCAGCCACGCCCACCCCGTGCAGGTCCGCCTGGTGGCCACCACCAACCGCGACCTGCGCCAGGCCATCGCCGCGGGCCGCTTCCGGGAAGATCTGTACTTCCGCATCGCGGTCTTCGAGCTGCGCCTGCCGGCCCTGCGGGAGCGCCCGGACGACATCCTGCCCCTGGCGCGCGGCTTCCTGCGCGAGCTGGCCGAGGGACGATCCCCACGCCTGGCCCCCGCCGCCGAGGAGCGGCTCCAGGAATACCGCTGGCCCGGCAACATCCGCGAGCTGCGCAACGTGATGCAGCGGGCGGTGATCCTGGCCCGCGGCGGCACCATCCAGCCCGGTCACCTTCCCCCGGGGCTGGCCGCGCGCGTCACCCCACCCGAGCCCCCAGCCCCCGCCGCGGCCACCACGGTGCGCGACATGGAGCGCCAGCTCATCCTCGACGCCCTCGCCGCCTGCGGCGGCAACCGCAGCGAGGCGGCCCGGCGCCTTGGCATGAGCCGGCGGGCCCTGTACTACAAGCTCGAGCGCTACGGCATCGTTCCGGAGGGCGAGGCCTGAACTCCCGCGCCTACCCGCACACGTCGAAGCGATGGAACTCGCTGGTGAACTGCCCACGGCCGCGGGTCAGCGAGCGCAGGTCCGTGGCGTAGCCGATGAGGCGGCCCAGGGGGACCTCGGCCTGCAGGGCGGAGGTGCCGAACTCGGTGCTGCTGCCGAGGATCGCGGCCCCGCGGGCTTGCAGGTCGCCGAGCACGGTGCCGAGGGCCTCATCCGGGACCACGACCTCCACCTTCATGATGGGGCCGAGCACCACGCCGCCGGCCTGGACCATGGCGTTGCGGACGGCCTCGGCCACGGCGATGCGCACGGCCTGGGCGGAGGAGGCCTCGCCGAACAGCTCCAGGCGATCCAGGGAGGCGGCCACGTCCTGCAGGGGCGCGCCCTCCACGGTGCCGCTCACCAGGGCGTCCTGCACGCCCGCCAGCAGCACCTCCCGCAGGGTGGGCGACAGGCTGCCGCCCACGACCTGGGGCTCGGCCACCGCGCGCAGGCCCTCGCCGCGCCCCAGCGCCCGCACGGAGGCGGTGGCGGAGGCCTTGAGCTGGATGGTCTTGTTCTCCAGCTCGAAGGTGCGGTCGATCTCGCCCGTGGCGCTGCCGGCGCCGGCGACGGTCTCGCGGGAGACCACGTAGGGCTTGCCGAAGCGCAGATCCAGGTTGAACTCGCGCTGGACGCGCTCCTTCACGATCTGCAGGTGCAGCTCGCCCATGCCCCGCAGGATGCGCTGGCCGGTGTCGGGGTCCTCCACGAAGCGCAGGGTGGGGTCCTCCTCCTGGACCTTGCGGATGACCTCCTGGAACTTCTCCTCGTCGCGGGAGGAGGCCAGCTCCACGGCCAGGCCCAGGACCGGGTCCTTGGCCTGGATGGGCTCCAGCAGCACGGGCTCGCCCGGCGTGCAGATGGTGTCGCCCGTGGACGCCCAGCGCAGGCCCGCCAGCAGCACGATCTGCCCGGCGACGGCGTGGTCGATGCGGGACTTCTTGTCGGAGTCCACGTCGAAGACGCGGGCCACCCGCTCCTCCTGGCCCTTGCCCGCCAGCAGGATCTTGTCGCCGGGCTCCAGGGTGCCCCGGTAGATGCGGGTGAACACGTGCCGGCGGCCCTCCCAGAGCTGTACCTTGAAGGCCAGGGCCACCAGCGGGCCCTCGGGCTCCATGCGCACCTCCACCGGGTTGCCCTCCAGATCCGTGCCGTGCACGGCCGGGCAATCCAGCGGCGACGGGAGGAACTCCAGCACGCCGTCGATGAGGGGCTGCACGCCGTGGTTGCGCAGGGCGGAGCCGCCGTAGGCCGGGAAGAGGCTGCGCTCCAGGGTGCAGCGGCGCAAGACCTCCACCACCCGCTCACGCGCCACGGGCAGGCCCTCCAGGGCGGCGTCGGCGATCTCGTCGTCGTGATCGCCCAGCGCCAGCAGCAGGCCCTCGCGCTCGGCCTCGTAGCGGGCCTGGTAGCGCTCGGGGACAGGGCCGGCGACGACCTCCTCACCGTTCTCGCCCTCGAACCGCAGGAAGCACTCGTCCACCAGGTGCAGCGCCCCCTCCTCCACGGGCACGCAGACCGGCACGGGCTCCACCTTGAGGCGGGCGCGGATGGTCGCCAGCGCGCGCTCGAAGTCGGCGCCGGGGCGGTCCATCTTGTTCACGAAGAACATGGTGGGGATCTGGAAGCGGCTGGCCTGGCGCCAGACGGTCTCGGTCTGGGGCTCCACCCCGCGCACGCCATCGAGCACGATCACCGCGCCGTCCAGCACGCGCATGGCGCGCTCCACCTCGATGGTGAAGTCCACGTGCCCCGGCGTGTCCACCACCTGGATGAGGTGGCCCTTCCACGGACACTGGGTGACCGCGGTGGTGATGGTGATGCCGTGGGCCCGCTCCTCCTCCATCCAGTCCATGTGGGCTTCGCCGTCATGGACCTCGCCGATCTTGTGCATGGCCCCGGTGTAGAAGAGGATGCGCTCGGTGAGCGTGGTCTTGCCGGCGTCGATGTGGGCGGCGATGCCGATGTCGCGCACCGTGGACAGATCGACCGAGGCCTTCTTCGCGCACATGCATGTTCTCCGTCAACAGCGGGCTGGCATGGTAATCTTCCGGCGCGCGCGGCGCGAGGATGCCCCCGGCTGCGCGGGAGGAGTCCATGCGCACCCACCTCTCCAGCGCCCTGCTGTTGTCCGCCCTGGCCTTCGGGCTCTGCGGCCAGACCTGCGAGCTCGTCAAGGACGACACCGACACCCCCGAGGGCGACACGGACACCGACGGCGACACGGACTCCGACACCGACGGCGACACCGACGGCGACACGGACGCCGACGCGGACAGCGATGCCGACAGCGATGCCGACGCCGATCCCACCTTCTGCGACGACGCCCAGTCCGAGGCCCCGCCTGCCGGCCCCGACTGCCTGAGCGGCAGCATCGCCTGCGGCGAGTCCATCACCGCCACCACGGTGGGCGGCAGCCAGGCCTTCACCTGGTCCGAGTACGAGGACTGGTACTGCCTGGTGCCCGAGGGCACCTATGACGCCTCCGAGCGGGTCTACGCGTTTGAGGCCCCGGGCGAGAGCGTGGCCTCCTTCGAGCTGTACTCCCCCTGCGACGACCTCGATCTCGTCGTGATCCGCTGGGAGGATGAGAGCGCCTGCCCCGCGCCCGGCGCCGGCATCCACGAGTGCGAGGCCGACACCAGCCCGGCTGGGGGCGAGATCCCGGTGGTCTACTCCGACCGCGACAGCCGCTATCTGGTGGTGGTGGACGGCAAGAACGTGGCCGAGGCCAACTTCACCCTGTCGGTCACCTGCGCGTCCCGGTAGCCCCGTGCCCCGTCTCGCCGCCCTCGCCCTGCTCGCGCTCAGCTGCGGACCGCGCGCGCCGCGGCTGCCCGAGGGGGCCTGGCGGTTGGAGGGCGACGGGGCCGTGGGCGCGCTGGCGGTGGACGCCGAGGGGGTCCGCGTGGGCCTGTGGGGCGCGCACTTCACCACCCGCGGCGAGTCCGTTCCGGCCACGACGAGCGCCGACGAGGCCGGCCAGCCCTGGCTCGACTTCGCCCTGGACACCGCCGCGGGCCCGGCCGCGGCCACCCTGGGGCTCGACATGGCGGCCGGCACGGCCGTGCTGCCGCTGGGCTACCGGCCGGGGGAGCTGGAGCTGACCCTGGCGCTGCACGAGGGCCCGATGGAGCCCCTCGATCGCCAGCGCCTGATCACCGAAGCCGAGCAAGAGCTGCCCGCGCTGCAGGCCGCCTGGGCCGAGGGCAGCTTCCAGCTCCGCGACGCAGCGGGCCACCTGCAGGGCATGGTGGTGCTGCTGCCGGGCTCCGCGGCCCAGGTGCAGCTCGTGACCGAGACCGCGCTGACCGCTGGCCTGGCGCGGGCCCACCGGCGGGCCGAGGGCCCCGACCAGGTGATCACCTTCGAGGTGGAGCCGCGCATGGAGGAGGAGCTGGGCCAGCTCCGCCTGAACGTCCCCACGCTGCGCGTCGTGCTGCCCGTGGGCCGGATGCCCCACCCCGACGATCGCTGGCTCCAGGCTCGCCCCGGCGCTCCATCCGCGGACGCGCTGCAGGCCCGCCTGGCCGAGGTGGAGCGCGCCTCCCTGGCCGCGGAGCGGGCCCTGCTCGCGCGCCTCGGGCCCGCGCTGGCGGCCGAAGCCACCACCCGCCGCGGCCAGGAGGGCGCCTGCCCCGCCTTCGCCGCCATGGGCCCAGACTGGGAGGTCCTGCTGGGCGACTACCAGGTGGCCATCACCCCCACGGACGCGGGCTGTGCCGTGCACCTGGAGCCCAGCATCGTCCAGCACACCCGCCGCACCGCGGCCACGGCCACCGCGGAAGGGCTGGGGGACGTGGAGGTGCTGGAGAGGTGAGGACGTTGTAGGATCGAGCGCGATCCTCGCCACCAGGACTCCCGCCATGCGCCTCGCCCCCACCCTCCTCACCGCCGCCCTGCTCTCCGGCTGCGCGCCCGCCGATCCCTGGACCCGCGCCGCGGTGATCTCCGACCTCACGGAGACCATCGGCGGGATCAAGGCCAGCGCCCGCCCCGGGGACTTCCTGCTGGAGAACGACCGCATCCGCGTGGCCATCCTGGGCCCGCGCCCCTCCATGGGGCCCGGCGTGTACGGCGGCTCGCTCATCGACGCCGACCTGCAGCGCGGCGATCCCCGCTACGCCCACGGGTTCGGCAACGATCTGTTCGCCGAGCTGATCCCCACGGTGAACATGAACGTCACGGGCGCGGCCGAGGAAGGCGATGTGGCCATCGTGGCGGACGGCGCCGACGGCGGGGCGGCCATCGTGCGGGTCACGGCCCCGGAGGCGCCCTACTTCTCGCTCATGGACCTGCTCTGGGCGGCCCTGGGCGTGCCCGACCAGGTCTACGTCACCGACTACATCCTGGAGCCCGGCGCGCCCTACGTGCGCGTGCGCACCACGGTCACCTGGGGCGGCGGGGGCGCCGAGGTGGAGGGGGAGGAGATCCCCGCGGCCGACGCGGAGATGCCGCTGTTGGAGTACGCCCTGGAGCGGGGCGTGGTCATGGGCGATTTCTTCCTGCCGGGCGGCTCGGTGGACGTCTTCACCCCGGGGCTGGGCTTCGACGAGGAGCTGGCGGTCACGCAAGCCTACGAGCGCGGGCGCAACCTCTTCCTCGATCCCATCCAGGCCAGCTACCTGGCCGCCACGGGCGATGGCACCTCCTACGCCTACGGCCCCGCGGACCCGGAGGGGATCATCCAGATCCCGCTCTTCACCTCCAACCTCACCTTCTCGGCCACCCACGGACGCGACGGCGACGGCAGCAACGACCGCTTCGCCGACGGCACCGCCATGACCGCCGAGCGCATCCTCGCGGTGGGGAATGGCGACGTGGGCTCGGCCGTGGACGCGCTGTGGGCCGCACAGGGCGTGGCGCTCGGGCAGGTGGCCGGGCGCGTGGTGGAGGCCGGCTCCGACACCCCCATCTTTGGCGCCCACGTCTTCGCAACCCGCGGCCACGGCGGTGATCGCGAGGCCTGGCCCAGCCACGAGTGGGAGACCGACGTCGGCCTCGACACCCGCCCCGACGGCTCCTTCGGCGGTGGCCTGCCCCCGGGCGACTGGACGCTCCTGGCCCACACCCGGGAGCGCGGCAGCGGCCAGGCCGTGGAGCTGACGCTGCGGGAGGGAGAGGAGATCACCGTCGCCCTCGACCTGCCCCGCCCCGGCACGGTGGAGGTCCAGGTGGTGGACGAGGTGGGGCGCCCCGTGCCCGCCAAGGTCTCCTTCTTCCGCGCGGACGGCGCCGAAGGCCGCGACTCCCCCCTGGGCGATGGCTACATGGCCGGCGGGGTCGCCGACCTCTACCACGGCACGGGCGCGCCCTTCTCCCGCAGCCTGCCCGCCGGCACCTGGCAGGCCGTGGCCAGCCGCGGGCCCGAGTACGAGATCCACACCAGCCCCGCCTTCGCCCTGGAGCCCGGTCAGCAGGTGCGCATGCAGCTCCAGGTGCGGCGCGTGGTGGACACAGAAGGCTGGGTGGCCGCCGACCTGCACGTCCACTCCGCCACCAGCTTCGACTCGGGCACGGCCTCCGAGTACCGGGTCCGCTCCATGGCCGCCGAGGGCGTGGAGTTCTTCCCCAGCACGGATCACGACTACCTGACGGACCACGCGCCCACCGTGGAGCGCTTGGGCCTGGAGGCCTGGGTCCGCACCGTGGTGGGCGTGGAGGTCAGCCCCATCGAGATGGGCCACTTCCTGGGCTTCCCCCTGCGGCACGACACCCTGCTCGAGTGCGGTGGCGCCTTCGACTGGACGGACATGGAGCCCGACGAGATCCTCGACGCCATCCGGGCCCTTTCCGATCCAGACGTGCCGGGCGGCGCCCTGGTGGCCGTGGCCCACCCGCGGGATGGGATCCTCGGGCTCTTCGACCAGTACGGGCTCTCGCCCTACGAGGCCGACGGGGACGACGTGGAGATCCACACCCCCGCCCAGAACATGATCAGCCCGCTGCTGGCCTCCAAGAACTTCTCGCTGGACTTCGACCTGCTGGAGCTGTTCAACGCCAAGCGCTTCGAGCTGATCCGCTCCCCCACCCAGGCCGAGTCCGACGCCATCCAGGCGGGCGAGGACCCCAGCGCCTACCAGGTCATCACCCGCACCCTGGCGGAGCAGGCCGCGCTGGAGGCGGGCGACGAGCAGCTCGCCTGGGGCATCCGCGGCCAGGTGGACGACTGGTTCACCCTGCTGAACCTCGGCTACCGCCATACCGCCGTGGCCAACTCGGACACCCACTTCCCCACCTCCATCGAGTCGGGCTGCCCCCGCAACTGGGTCCTGATCGAGGGCGACGGGCCTCTGGCCGCGGAGCCCGAGGTGGTCACCGAGGCCCTGCGCCAGCACCGGGTGGTGGCCAGCTACGGCCCCTTCGTGCGCTTCGAGGCCAACGGCCGGCCCATCGGCTCGGAGATCGCCGCCAGCGGGCCCGTGACCTTGAGCATCGAGGTCTGGTCGCCCTCCTGGTTCGAGGTGGACCGGGTGGAGCTGGTCGAGAACGGTACCCTGATCCAGGAGTGGGAGGTGCCGGTCCCCAACGAGGACGCGCTGAACTTCGCCACCAGCCTGGAGGTCAGCCCAGCGGCCGACGCCTGGTACGCGGTGATCGCCGCGGGCGACTCCGAGCTGTGGCCCGTGTTCACTGGCCAGGAGCGCCCCTACATCACGCTGCAGGACATGATCATGGAGGCGGTGTCCCAGGTGGGCAGCCTGGCCGCCTACCTGCCCCGCACGGTCCACAAGATCGACCGCTTCCCCATGGTGCCCTACGCCCTGACCAACCCCATCTGGATCGACGTGGACGGCGACGGCTGGGAGCCCCCCGGCCTGCCGGCCTGGCTGCGCGCGCCCGAGGAGCCCCCGGCGTGAGAACAACGCTGCTCGCCGTCCTGCTGGCCGCCTGCGCCGCGCCCGCCCAGACTCCCGCCCCGGGGGTCCCACCGGCCCCTCCTCCCCCCTGGCCGGAGGAGGGCTCGGTGCTGACGGTGCTGGAGGCACCCACCGCGGCCCGGGCCCTGACCGTCTACCTCGACCCCGGCCACGGCGTGGGCACCAACTCGGGCAACGCCTCCTGCCTGTGCATCGACGAGCAGGATCACAACCTGCGGGTGGCCACGCACCTGGCGGCCTCGCTGGTCGGGGCTGCCCACCACGTGGCGGTCGCCCGCAGCTCCAACGACGGTCCCTCCTACGACGAGCGCCTCCAGGCCGCCAGGGAGGCCGGCGCCGACCTGCTGCTGAGCCTGCACTCCGACGCCCGCGGCGCGGCCCGGCGCTGGAGCCCCGCCGAGGGGAAGAGCTGTGAGTGGAACGACGCCAACCCCGGCTTCGCCGTGCTGTGGTCCGACGAGGGGGACGACGCGCTGGTGGCCGCCCGCCACGGCCTGGCCCTGGCCCTCGCCGCGCGCCTCGCCGAGGCCGGCCTCCTGCCCTACCCCGGGGCGGAGTACGCCGGGATCTACGAGGGCGAACCAGCCCATCCGGGAGTATTCCTGGACCGCCACGAGCCCCGCAAGCGCATCAAGATGCTCCGGCGCCCGGTCATGCCCTCGGTCATCATCGAGACCCACCAGGCCTGGGACCGGCGCGAGGAGCCCCGCTGGCAGGAGGAGGCCACCCTGCAGGCCTTCGACGGCGCGGTGACAGCCGCGCTGGCGGACTGGGGAGCGGGGGGCTGATCAGTCGAGATCGCAGGGCGTGAGCACCGTGAAGAACAGGGGCGCCGGGTTGGCGCAGGTGGAGCAGCGCAGGGCCAGGGCCCAGGTGCCGGTGGCGTCGATGCCCTCGAAGGGGGGATCCTGCTCGGCCAGGGGAGAGAGGTCCACGGTGGAGCCGCCCGAGAAGTCGAGCTGCCACAGCTCGTCCGCCAGCTCCTCCACGTCCTTGAACTCGGCGCCGAGGTCTTCCAGGGACAGCGTGTCGTAGTGGGCCACCAGGGCCTCGTCCACCAGGCCGGACACCCAGGGGGTGCCGCGGCCGTTGACCGAGAGCCCCGTCCAGTCCAGGAAGAGGCCCGGCGTGGCGGAGGGCACGCCCGTGGGGGTCAGGGAGAGGAGGTCGACGTCGAGAGCGAGATCGGCGGTGCCGTCCGGGACGGACAGCTCGGTGGCCTCGGAGCTCTCCGAGGGCTCCAGGAAGGCCAGGGCGCGGGCGCCGAGGCCGGCGTCGTAGGAGTCGGACAGGATGAGCATCCAGGTGCCGGCGTCCTCCACGAAGTACTGCTCCACGTCGATGTCGTTGCCCATCAGGGTGAGCTCGGAGACGGACGCGGAGGTGACACCCTCGGGGTAGGCCGAGACGTAGAGGGTGACATCGGACTGCAGCAGGGTGTCGTCCGCCAGGGACTGCTCCACCTGGTCCTGGTCGAGCTGCTCGAAGATGGCCGCGGCCATGGTCACGATCTCGCTGGCCGGATCCAACGGATGCCCGAGCAGGTCGGTGGTCAGGCCCGACCAGTCGATGACCGGGTCGCCACCTGCGGCCAGCGGGAAGCCCTCGATGTCGAGGGTGGCGTCGAAGGTGTAATTCTGGCCGTCCTCCAGCAGCACCTCCTCGGAGCAGGGGTCGCAGCCCGCCAGGAGCAGACCGGCGATCAAGATGTGCTCAGTTCCACGCATCGATGGCCTCCACACGCTGCACATAGCTCATGGCCCCGCCCGCGGCGGCGGAGAGCTTCCAGACCACCTCGCCGGGCGGAAGGGCGGAAGGGGTCAGGTTGTTGTCATTACAATTACCCGATAGGGGTCAGGACGTTGCTATTACAATTCCAGTCCCAGAGGAGCGCTCCATTGCCAAGAACCCCCCGCATCGACTTCCCCGGCGCCCGCCACCACGTGATGAACCGGACCGCGAGCCGGCGCGTCGCCTTCTCGGGCCCCGAGGACCTTGACATCTTCCTCGGCGTGCTCGCCGAGATCCCCGGCCGCTTCCACGCGCGGATCCACGGGTGGGCCCTGATGAGCAACCACTACCACCTCATGATCGAGTGCCAGGGGGCGCCGCTGCCGAAGGTCATGGCCTGGCTCGGCGGCGAGCTGGCCCGCAAGCTCAACCTGGCCCACGGCTGGGAGGGCCCCCTGTTCCGCGGGCGCTACCGCAACCGGCTCGTGCTCGAGGACGACTACTGGCGCGGCCTGCTGGCCTACATCCACCTGAACCCCGTGCGCGCCGGGCTGGTGCCCCACCCCGACAGGAGCGTCTGGACCAGCCACCGGGCCTACGCCGGCCTCGATCCCGCCCCGGCCTGGCTGGTCCGGGACGAGCTGCTCGAGCTGTACGGGTCCAGCACCATCTACCGCGGGACCCTGGACGACCTGACCGCGGGGCGCCAGCAGCTCCCGCAGGTGTTCGACGAGGGGCTGATCTGGCGTGCGGCGGCCACCGACGCGAGCATCCTGGCCCGGGTTCCCGCCGCCACCCCCATCCTCACGGCCGAAGAGGCCCTGCGCCAGGTCGCGGACCTGACCGGCGCTTCCCATGAGGAGCTGCTCACCGGGCGCCGCGGGCGCCGGGGCAACCTCTCGCGCACCCTGGCCGCCTGGTGGCTGGTCCGCGCCGCCGCCAAGAGCCGTGTGGTGGCGGGCGCCCTGCTGGGGATGCCGCCGAGCGCGGTGGGCGCCGCGGTGCACCGGGTTCGCCACGCCAGCGGGCCCCTGGCGGCCTGGCGCGAAGCCCTGCTCGCGGCCTGGTGGGGGCCCAGCCCCGAGCCGGACGAGACGGAGCTTGGCGGCTCCCAGAAATTGTAATAGCAACGTCCTGACCCCTACGGCCTACGGCGAGGAAATGGTAATTGCAACGTCCTGACCCCTACGCCCAGGTGATCTACCAGGTCTACCCGCGCTCGTTCATGGACTCGAACGGGGACGGGATCGGCGACCTGCAGGGGATCATCGCGCGGCTGGACCACCTGGCCGATCTGGGGGTGGACGCGCTGTGGCTCTCGCCCATCCAGCGCTCGCCCGATCGGGACTTCGGCTATGACATCGCCGATTACTGTGACGTGGACCCACGCTACGGGACGCTGGCGGACTTCGACGCGCTGGTGGCGGCATGCCGGGCGCGGGGCATGGGGGTGATCCTCGACGGGGTGTTCAACCACACCTCGGATCGTCACCCCTGGTTCCAGGAGTCCCGCGCCTCCCGCGACAACCCCAAGGCCGACTGGTACCTGTGGCGCGAGCAGCGCAACAACTGGGCCTCGACCTTCGGGGGCTCGGCCTGGGCCTGGGATGCCGCCCGCGGGCAGCACTACCTGCACTCCTTCCTCGAGGAACAGCCCGACCTCAACTGGCGCAACCCCGAGGTGGTGGCCGCGGTGGAGGAGGTGCTGCGCTTCTGGCTCGCGCGCGGGGTGGCCGGCTTCCGGCTCGATGTCTTCAACTGCTACCTCAAGCACCCGGACCTGCCGAGCAACCCCCGCACCTGGAACCCCGCGGGGCTCCTGTACGGCTACATCGGCCAGCGCCACGTGCACGACCGCGACCAGCCGGACCTCGGTGCGGCCCTGACCATGCTGCGGCGCGTGGTGGACGAAGCGCCCGGCCGCCTGCTGGTGGGCGAGACCCTGGACGAGGATCGCCGCTACCGCAAGGCCGCCGGATACTGCGGGCCGGGGCCCGATCGCCTGCACCTGACCTTCAATTTCCACCTGCTCCGCTCCCGCTGGAGCGCGCCCGCCTTCCGCAAGGCCATCACCGCCTGGGCCGAGGCGGTGGGCCCCGAGGGCCTGCCCACCTGGGTGCTCTCCAACCACGACTTCCCCCGCCACGCCACCCGCTGGGGCGGGCGCTGGCCCGACGAACGCGCCCGGCTGGCCGCCATGCTCTCCCTCACCCTGCGCGGCGTGCCGTTCCTGTACTACGGCGAGGAGATCGGGATGCAGGAGGCCCGCCTCACACGCTCCCAGCTGCAGGACCCGGTGGGCCGCCGCTTCTGGCCCTTCCACCGCGGGCGCGACGGCTGCCGCACGCCGATGCAGTGGGACGCCGGCGACCACGCTGGCTTCAGCGCCGCCTCCCCCTGGCTCCCCCTGCACCCGGACCACACCGGCCGCACCGTCGCTGCGCAGGAGGGTGATCCCTGCTCCGTGCTCTCCACCTACCGCGACCTGATCGCGCTCCGGCGGCGCCTGCCCGCCCTGACGCGGGGCCGCCAGCTCTGGGGCGCGCCCCACCCCCAGGTGCTCTCCCACGGGCGTGCCCTGGCGCCGGAGGGGCCGGCCGAAGTGGAGGTGCTGATCAACATGAGCCCAGAACCCCAGAGCCTGCCGCCGGGACGTATCGCGCGCCACGTGCTCTACGGCACCCACCGCGCTCCGGGCGAGCCGTTTTCCCTCAGCGGCGGCACCCTGGCGCCCCACGAGGGCCTGGTGCTGGGGGACGAGGCCTCGGCTGCCCTGGCCCTGAAGGGATAGCAGCCCCCATGCCCCCCCTCCTGCTCGCCTCCGCCTCCCCCCGCCGCCGCGCGCTGCTCGAGGCGGTCGGGTTCGCCGTCCAGGTCCAGCCCGCCGACGTGGACGAGACGCGCCGTCCCGGAGAGCACCCGGTCCACCTGGCCCTGCGGTTGGCCCAGGCCAAGGCCGGAGCGGTGGCCGCGCTCGCCGGCGACGGTGTGCCCGTGCTGGCGGCCGACACAGTGGTCCACACCCGCCGGCCGGGAGCGGGCTTCGCGGGCGCCGAGATCTACGAGAAGCCGGAGGACGAGGCCGACGCCGCCCGCATCCTGGCCGCGCTGGCGGATCGCTGGCACGTGGTCACCACCGGCTTCTGCCTGCTCTGGCGCGGCGAACGCCTGCTGGAGCGGGCGAGCACCCGGGTCCGCTTCCGGGCGCTCACGCCCGACGAGATCGCCCACTACATCGCCACAGGCGAACCCCTGGACAAGGCCGGGGCCTACGGCATCCAGGGGCAGGGCGCCACCCTCGTGGCGCGGGTCGAGGGCAGCTACACCAACGTGGTGGGGCTGCCGCTGGAGGCCGTGCTCACGGCGCTCGACCGGCTGGGCGCGCCGCGACCGGGCCGATAGGAACCCCGCCCCCAAGGAGCGCCGCCATGAGCCTACCCTCCCCCATCGAGCAGGGCCTCGCGGCCGTGCGGGCCAACGTGGCGCGCGCCTGCGCCGAGGCGGGCCGCGATCCGGCCGAGGTCACCCTGGTGGCCGTCAGCAAGCTCAAGCCCCCGGCGGACATCCGCACGGCCCTGGCCGCGGGTCAGGTGCACTTCGGCGAGAACTACGCCCAGCACCTGCGCGACAAGGCGATGGAGCTGGGGGTCGGGCCGGCGGTGGAGGGCGCCCCCCCCCTGCCGGTGTGGCACTACATCGGGCCGCTCCAGCGCAACAAGGTCAAGTACGTGGTGGGCACGGCCGCGCTGATCCACGCCGTGGACTCCGAGAAGCTCGGCCTGGCCATCGCCGAGCGGGCCGGGGATCGACCCGCCGGGGTGCTCGTGCAGGTCAACATCGGCCGCGAAGACACCAAGCATGGGGTGCTCCCGGAGCATGCCCTGGAGCTCTGCGCCACCCTCGCCGGGATGCCGGGGCTTGCGGTCCGCGGCCTGATGTGCATCCCACCGCCGGGCGCCGACGACGCCACCCGCGACCTGTTCCGCGCCATGGCCGACCTGGCCGCCGAGGGGCGCGCCCGCGGCCTCCCGTTGGACGAACTCTCCATGGGCATGAGCCAGGACTACCCGCTGGCCATCACCTGCGGCGCCACCCTGGTGCGCGTGGGCACCGCCATCTTCGGGGCGCGCTAGGGCAGGAACTTGAAGGTCGCCGTGCTCAGCTCGCCCGGCTTGACCTCGATCTGCTTGGTCTGCGAGGCGCCGGTGTCGCGACAGACCGCCCGGATGGCGTAGGTCCCCGGCTCGAGCTCGATGCGCGCCACGGGCGTGCCTCCGAGCCGTCGCCCCCCCATGTAGATCATGGCGTAGCGATCACTCTCCACGACCATGAAGCCCTTGCCCGTGGGCACGGCAGCGGGGGCGGGGGCGGGG
>JBDRKM010000098.1:0-37192 GCA_043814015.1 Pseudomonadota bacterium | reverse complement strand
GGTATGCGGGGGGCTCCGCCCCCCGACGACAGATTCTTCCCCCCCTGATCGGGCGCGACACGCGCCCTCCCCCCCATCTTCGCCGCTTGATGAGCGGCGCGGGGCGCTTGGTCGCGCCCCGTAAATTACCATGCCTTCAAGGCCGAATTCTCGCCGATTGGCCGAAACCTGGGTCATGGCCCTGGCCCATCTCCCTCGACGTGGGCGCTGTGGCCGGCCCCACGCTCTGGGGCGGGGGCGGTGGCGAGAAGGATCTTGTGCTCGCCCACGCCGGCCGCGCGCTCTTGTTCCCCGACCTGGCCGCGATGTGGGCTCCCGTTCGCGCCGCTGAGCCGTGCAACATGGCTTGCCTCGATGGCTACCAGCGCCTGGCCGCCGCGCTCGACCCGCCGCCCGATGTGAACCCCCTCCACCACCCCCTCACAGATATCCTGCGCTGGATGTCCGCCCCCCGCTGGCGCTGGAGCCCGACCCGCTGCGCCACCGTATTGAACGGCATCAACCTGCTGTGGGACCTGGCCTCCACCCTCGAGCGCGATGACTTGCGCGCACGCTTGCGTCCATCGGCGCCGCTGGGCTCGGTGTCCAACGTCCTCACCTTCGCGGATCGCGAAGCCCTGCGCGCCGGCCTGCTCACCGGCCTGCCACGGAGAGAGGCCACCACCGACCTGGAGCACCTCCTCACCGAGCTGCTCCCCGGGGACGGGCCGCGGTGAAAGGGAGTCGGTGATGCGCATCGCCAGCATGCGCTCGCCGGCACCGGCCTCTGGATCGGCAGCGACTTCGACGCCGACGGGGTCGACGACGTCCTCATCGGCTCGCCCGGCAACGACCAGGGCGCCGAGAGCGCGGGCGTGGTGGATCTGGGTCGTGGCGTCCACGAGGCAGTCCTGCTGGTAGCAACCCTCGACCGGGGACAGGCGCGCGTGGTCCAGCCGCGCCGAGCCGAATGCTCCCGCGTCCCCCTGGCCGATGGCAGTGGACATGTGGTGGACCCCCAGTCGAACTCCGGGTCGGGCTGGGTCGTGCCCTTCTCGAACCCCAGTGTGTCGTCCACGACGTCAGGGCACTCGCCGTAGGCCTGCAGCCAGGTCGTGCAGGCGTTGGGGTCGTGGGAGACCCGCGACTCGGGCGAGGCCGGCGCGTTCGCCTGGGCCGACATCCCGGGATCCGCCGCGGCCTGCCCGAGGGCAGCGCCGGTGGGGACCAGCAGAAGCAGGCCGACGAGCCCGAGCGCGCGGACAGCCCGGAGAGGAAGGGAAAGGCTGGGAGAAAACATCGGGCCGGTGTAGCGCCGCCCCCGGCGCGTCACCAGGACGGCGTGGTGAGCCGGGCTGCCGATGGGAGATCCCCGCGTGCCGCGGAGCCCCGCTTGTCACCCCCCGCCGCCACGGCATAGCTTCCGCGCCATGAAGCTCGACACCCGTGTCCGCAACCAGCACTTCGCCTTCCCCGACCTGCGGGCGGTGATGGGCTGCGCCAACGAGCCCAAGTCCGGCGACGCCCTGGCCGGGGTGGGCGCTCGGAGCGCCTCCGAGCGCGTCGCCGCCCGCCAGGTCCTGGCCGATCTGCCCCTGTGGGAGATCCGCGAGCACCCGGCCGTCCCCTACGAGCAGGACGAGGTCACCCGGCTCATCCTCGACGATCTGGACCAGGCCCGTTTCCAGCGCGTGCGCGACTGGACCGTGGCGCAGCTCCGGGAGCACGTCCTGGCGCCGAGCACCACCGGCGCGGATCTGTTGGCCCTCGGCAGGGGGCTCACCAGCGAGATGATCGCGGCCTGCGCCAAGCTGATGACCAACCTCGATCTGATGAGCGCCGCGCGCAAGATCAGGGTGGTCACCCACGCCAACTCCACGCTGGGCCTCGAAGGCCGCCTGTCGGTCCGACTGCAGCCCAACCACACCACGGACGACCCCCACGGCATCCTGGCCTCCACCATGGAGGGGCTCTCGTTTGGCTCGGGCGACGCCCTCATCGGCGTGAACCCGGTGATCGACTCGGCCGAGTCCGTGCGCGCCGTGCTGGAGCTGCTGCACGCCTTCACCCGCTCCTGGGGCGTGCCCACCCAGCACTGCTGCCTGGCGCACGTCACCACCCAGATGAAGGCCCTGGCGGCCGGCTCTCCCATGGACGTCATGTTCCAGAGCCTGGCGGGCTCCGAGGTCTCCTGCCGCGCGTTCGGCGTCAACAACGCCATGCTGGCCGAGGCCGCCCACATGATCCAGGAGCTGGGCACGGCCAGGGGCCCCAACCTGATGTACTTCGAGACCGGCCAGGGCTCGGAGCTGTCCTCCGGCGGCCACAACGGCTGGGACCAGGTGGTGCTGGAGGCCCGCTGCTACGGCCTGGCCCGGCACTTCAAGCCCTTCATGGTCAACACGGTGGTGGGCTTCATCGGCCCCGAGTACCTCTACGACGGCAAGCAGGTCATGCGCGCCGGCCTGGAGGACCACTTCATGGGCAAGCTGCACGGCCTGCCCATGGGCATCGACGTCTGCTACACCAACCACATGGAGGCCGACCAGAACGACCTGGAGAACATGGCCGTGCTGATGGCCTCGGCGGGCGCCAACTTCTTCATGGGCCTGCCCATGGGCGACGACGTGATGCTCAACTACCAGTCCACCTCGTTCCACGACAACGCCGCCGTGCGCGAGCTGCTGGGCCTGCGCCCCACGCCCGAGTTCGAGCGCTGGCTGGAGCGCCTCGGCCTGATGCAGCAGGGCCATCTCACGGGCCTGGCCGGCGACATGGGGGTCTTCCTGCGATGAGCGACCGCCGTCTCGAGGATCTCATCCGTCAGGTCGTGCTCTCGGAGCTGGGCCCCGAGCCCCAGGCGCCCTGCACCTCCCCCGAGCCCCCGGCGGCCGTGCCCCTGGGCGCCCCAGAGCGGGTGGCCCTGGCCAAGCGGGTGGCCTCCTGGTCCGGCCTGCCCACGCCGCCGCCCCCGGCGCTGGGCACCTGGGCCCCGGGCGGCGCCAGAGCCGACTACCTGGCCCAGACCCCGGCCCGCCTGGGCGTGGGCCGCGCCGGCCTGCGCTACCGCACCGGCACCATCCTGGCCTTCCAGGCGGCGCATGCCGCCGCGCGCGACGCCGTGGCCTCCGAGCTGGACGAGGGGATGCTCAAGGCCCACGGCATGCTGCACCTGCAGTCCGCCAGCCAGGACCGCCGCGAGTTCCTGGTGCGCCCGGATCTGGGCCGGCGCCTCTCGGAGGAGTCCGCCGCCCTGGTGGAGCAGCGCTGCCTGCGGGGCCCCAAGGTCCAGTTGGCCGCGGTGGATGGGCTCTCCGCCACCGCCATCAACGTGAACCTGCCCCTCGTGCTGCCGCGCATCGCCGAGATCCTGAAGGCCGCCGGGGTCAGCCTGGGCACCCCCTGCGCCGTCAGCCGCGGGCGCGTGGCCGCCGGGGATCACCTCGCGCACCTCACCGAGGCCGAGGTGCTCTGCCTGCTGGTGGGCGAGCGCCCCGGGCTCAACACCGCCGCCTCCATGGGTATCTACGTCACCTACATGAAGGTGCGGCGCTTCTCCGAGGCCATGCGCTTTCTGGTCTCGAATGTCCACGCGGGGGGCTTGCAGCCGGCCCAGGGTGCCGAGCAGGCCGCGGCGCTGTGCCTGCAAGCGCTGCGCGAGAAGCGCACGGGCGTCGAGGTCTAGGCGTTGATCCTCGAACCCATCAAGCCCGAGGTCCCGGCCTACCGCATCATCCCCGCGGTCCACCCGGCCCTGGCCCGCGAGCTGAAGCTGGCCGACCACCACCGCTCCGTGGGCCTGCTCACCTGCTCCATCGACGACTGCCTGTACGCGGCCCTGGATCACGGCACCAAGCACGCGCCCGTGGAGGTGGTCTACGCGAAGTCCTTCTACGCCGGCTCGGCGCACGCCTCGGGTCCCTTCTCCGGTGAGATCATCGGCATCTTCGCCGGCGAGGAGCCCGAGAGCGTCTCCACGGCCATGCAGGCGGCCCTGCGCTACCTGCGGGATGAAGCCTGGTTCTACGCGGCCGATGAGGCCTCTGCCTGCGCCTTCTTCCCCCACGTGATCCCCAGCGTCGGGCACTACCTCGCCGCCGCCGCCGGCTGCGCCGTGGGCAGCCCCATGGCCTACCTCATCGCGCCGCCCCTCGAAGCCCAGCTCGGGCTGGATGCCGCCTTGAAGGCCGCCGAGGTAGAACTGAAGGTCTACTACCCGCCCCCCTCCGAGACCAACTTCTCCGGCGGGCTGCTCATCGGCGATCTGCCCGCGGTCCAGGCCGCCGCGCAGGCCTTCCAGGAGACCGTGCTCGATCTCGCGGCGAGGCCCCACAGCCTCTCGCCCCTGCCCGAGGTGGAGACCTTGGCCGCCACCTTCGGCCGCGCGGTCCAGGCGCCCGGCGCCCGCTTCCGCCTGCACGGCTCGGGCCTGGCCGTACCCGCCAAGCCCCCCGGCTACACCCACCTCTTCGACGACACCAGCCTGGTGCGCAAGACCCACCCGGCCATCCGCCTGCGCGGGCGCTTCGATCTGCTCCAGGCCCACACGCTCGATGCCGCCGCCGTGGCCCTGCGCCTGGGCCGCGGCGATGTGGTCGCCGCGCTCAGCGAGGTCCTCGCCTGGCTGCGCGCCCTGCTGGCCGCCGAGGTCACAGGCCGGCCCGTGCCCGAGCTGGCCATCGCCGGGCTGTCCGCCGAGGAGCTGCACCGGGTCTCCCACGACACCACCGGCTACCTCGGCGTGGGCTGGGTCCTGCCCGAGCCGGGCATGGGCGAGCTGGTCAGCAAGCTCAACCTGCTGCGCGCCACCTGCCGCGAGGCCGAGATCGCCGCCGAGGAGCACCTGCCCGCCTCCGGGCACGTGCGCGCGGACGACCAGGCGCTCATGACCCACGGCCTGAACCGGCTCTCCAACGCCGTCTACGTGCTGGTCTGCCGGGAGATCGCGCGGGCGGGGTGAGCGGGCGCTCAGCGCGCGTCCGCCAGCACCGCCCCCAGACCTGCCGCCAGCCTCCCCCTGCGGGCAGGTCTCACCCGAACCTACCAATTTGCGGTCAGCCCCCCTGCGAACCTACCCCCAGGGCGCCCAGAGGACGCCCGCGCTGCGCTCGCCAACCAAAAAACGTCGTTTTCGACGATGCTGGCACCCAGCCTCCCGACGGGTGGTAGGTTCGGGGCCACCCTGATCGCAAAACGGTAGGTTCGGCGCCACCCTGATCGCAACCCCTCCGCGCTGGCGGCCGGGCTGGCCCACTCGTGATCCTGCCCGGCGACGATGCGGACGGCGCGGCGACGCCCACCGCCTGCTTCGAGGCCGTCGCCGAGGTCGTCGAGCCGTGTACCGACGCCGACGATGCCGGCGGCGCCACCGCGCAGGGAGGGACGTCCGGGGGCCGGTGACGGACCCGGCCCTGGCCTGTGGGCCTCACGTTCCCGGGTTGTGCTCGCGGAACACCGCCCGCGCGGCCTCGTCCACCGTGTTGAACGGGCAGGTGAAGTTCATGCACCGCGCGCAGAAGAGCCGGCGCAGGCCCAGCACGAAGCCGGCGACCAGGGAGAGGTAGATCGCGGTCCAGCCCCCCCCGATGAGCGGCCCGTGCAGCAGCAGGATGGGCACAGGGCCCAGGAGAAACACGGCGAAGCAGCCGACGTGGGCCGCCTTCTCCCAGCCCGCCATGGGCCCCGGCTGGGGGGCGCGCAGCTTGGGGAAGCCCCAGAGGACGTCACACCGCAGGCACCTGAGGCTCGGCTCGGCGTAGTGGGGGCAGTGCGCGCAGGTGGTCCAGACGCCGATGATTCCGAAGGAGAGGATGTAGAGCCCCACCCACGCCAACAGGGCCACCCAGGAGATGGTGACGAGGCCCAGACCCCCGACGAGGAGCAGGGGCCCCGCGAGCAGGTAGAAGGTGAGCAGCTTCCGGGCGCTGAAGTGGCAGACGACCTTGCCGGTCACGTCGCATCCGTCGCAGGTGCCGCGGGTGCAGGTGCTCAGCGGTTGGCCGGGGGGGAGGAACATCTTGCTCATGACGATCTCCTCTCGACCCGCCTCAGGCCGGGCTCTTCCTCTCATCCGCCACGATCTGGCCGTCCATCAGCCGCACGACCCGATCCGCGTGGCCCAGCACCATGGGATCGTGGGTGGAGAACACGAAGGTCACGCCCTGCTCGCGGTTGAGCTTGCGCATCAGCTCGATCAGCGACTCGCCCGTGGTCTGGTCGAGGTTGGCGGTGGGCTCGTCGGCCAGCACCAGGGTGGGCTCGGCCGCGATGGCGCGGGCCACCGCCACCCGCTGCTGCTGCCCGCCGCTCATCTTCATGGGCATGGTGTCGAGGTAGCGGGTCAGGCCCAGCTGCTCGAACAGCGCCCGGACCCGCGCGCGCCGCGCCGCGGCGGGCACGCCCTTGAGCTCCAGCACGTACTCGGCGTTCTCCGCGGCGGTCAGGATGGGGAACAGGTTGTAGGCCTGGAACACGAAGCCGATCTTGTCGCGGCGCAGGTCGCAGAGCTGGTTCGGGGAGAGGCCAGCCTGCCCCACCCCGTCGATCGCCACGCTGCCGCCGGTGGGCGCGTCCAGCCCCCCGATGATGTTGAGCAGCGTGGTCTTGCCCGAGCCCGAGGGGCCGGCGATGGCCATGAACTCGCCGGCCTCGATCACCAGGTCGACGCCCCGCAGGGCGTGCACCACCACCTCGTCGTCCACGTAGTCTTTGGTCAGGTTCCGGATCTCGAGGACCGCCATCGTCTCCTCCAGTCAGCGGGCGCGCAGGGCGTCGGCGGGGCGCAGCCGGGAGGCGCGCCAGGCCGGGTAGAGGCCGAAGGCCAGGGTCATGGTCCAGACCAGGGCCGAGAGCTCGAGCGCCGTGGCCATGGGCAGGGTGGGGCGCAGCCGCATGTCCACGGCGGTGCCCATGAAGTCGAGCCCCTCGCCGGCGGCGCTGAAGTCCATCCAGCCGAGCTCGGCCGCCGACCAGATCACCAGCAGCCCGAGGGCGAAGCCGAGCACCACGCTCAGGCTGGCGATCCAGAGGGCCTCACCCGCGACCATGGCCACCAGGCGCCGCGGGCGTGTGCCCAGGGCCAGCATCACGCCCCACTCGCGGGTGCGCTCCATCACGCTCATCAGCATGGTGTTGAGGATGCCCAGGCCCACCAGGAAGAAGATCACGAACGCGATGAAGAGCATGAAGGTGTCGATGATCTCGTCCATGGCCCCGAGCCCAGGGTTGAGCTCGGCCAGGGACAGGACCTCGGCCTGCTCCCCCAGCTCCTGGCGGAGCCGCAGGGTGAGGGGCTCGGCCAGGGAGGCCTTGGGGAGCTGCACGACGATCTCGTGGGCGACGGGACCCAGCCCCAGCATGCGCTGGGCCGCGGTGGCGGTGACGAACACGGTGTTGGCGCTGGCGTGCGGCGAGATGGAGGTGAAGACGCCGCGCACGCGGAACAGGTCCGTGGTGACCTCCGCGTCGGCCCCCTGGGCCATCAGGGTGAGCTTGTCGCCCACCTCGAGCCGGAGCTTCTGGGCCAGCTTGGCGCCGATGACGACGCCGCGGTCGTCGCCGGCCTGCAGCACCTCCCCGTCGCGGACGCTGGTGAAGAAGTCGGAGAGCTGCGCCTCCTGCTCCGGCTGTACGCCGTAGACGGTCACGCCGCGGCTGCCCCAGGGGCTGTTGAGCAGGCTGCGCGACACCACCCGCCAGCCCACGCGGGCGCCTTCGGGGGCCTGCTGACGGAGGCCGGCCACGATCTGGTCCGGCTCCGCGAGGAACCTGTCCACCTCGCCCTTGAGCCGGAATTCCTTCGCGGTGATCTCCACGTGGCCGCGGCCGGTGGGCCCGAGGTCGTTCTGGGCCGAGCCCACCAGGGTGTCCAGCAGGGCGAGGCCGAAGAGCAGCACGAACAGGCCGAAGCCCACGGCGCTCATGCTGATCAGGGTGCGCCGTCGGCTGCGCCAGACGTTGCGCCAGGAGATGCGGAGGAGGCCCACCATCACGCCTTCCTCACCGCCTCGACCGGCTGGAGCCGGGAGGCGCGCCAGGCGGGCCAGAGGGCGCCCACCAGGGTGGTCATGGCGACGGTGGCGCAGGCCGCGGCCACCGCCTGGAGGGTGAGGTGACCCGCGAGCTCGGACGGCATGCGGAAGCCCATCATGTCCTGCTCCGAGAGAGCGCTGAGGTCCACGCTGCCCAGGCCGTAGAGCAGGACCGTCGCCAGGCCCAGGCCCAGCGCCAGGGCCACCGCCCCCTGCAGCCCGGCCTCCAGCAGCACCAGCCCCAGGATGCGGCGGCGGCGGGTGCCCAGCGAGGCCATCACGCCGAACTCGTGGGTGCGCTCGAAGGTGGACATGGCCATGACGTTGAACACGCCCAGGCCGACGATGAAGAACACCACGAAGTCCAGGAAGTACCAGCCCTGGCGCTTCTGCTTCACCACCGCCTCCAGCTCGGGCGCGATCTCGTTCCAGCCCAGCACCTCCAGCATGCCGAGGTCCAGCGCGCCGCGCAGCTTGGCCAGGGGCCCGGCCACCGCGTAGGGGTCGCGGTCGGTGTTGACCAGGATCTGGTGCACCCCCCGCTCCAGCACGAAGAAGTCCTGCGCGTCGGCCAGGTGCAGGAACACGGCGCCACCGTTCAGCTCGTGGGTGCCGGCGTCGCAGAGCCCCACCACGGTGTAGCGATCGTTGGCCGTGGAGCCGTCGGCGGCCTGCCCCAGCAGCACCAGCTCATCGCCCACCCCCAGCTCGAGCTGGCGCGCCAGCTCGTGGCCCAGCAGCGCCTCGCCGGCCCGCGCCTCCGCCAGCTCACGGCCTTCGGTGATCACCAGCAGCTCCCCCCCCTCGCGTTCGCGCGCGGGCGCGATGCCCATGATCATCACGCCGGTGGAGACCTCCTGGCCCAACGCCATGCCGAAGCCCGTGACCCGGGGCAGGGCCTGGGCGCCCGGCAGCACGCGCGCGAGGCTGTCCTCCACGGCGGCCGGGTCGGAGACGGTGTTGTAGATGGCCGGCTCGTCCTCCCAGCCCAGGGCGCGGACCTGCATCTGGCCCAGGTAGGCGGCGGTGGTCATCTGCACCACCGTGCTCCAGACCCCCTCGCCGAAGCTGTGCATGAAGGTGATGCCCCACACCCCGGCGGCCAGCGAGATCACCGTGATCAGCGTGCGCTTCTTCTTCCGCCAGATGTTGCGCCAGGCCATCTTGAGCAGCATGGGCGGGGCCTCCGGTGCGGGCTCGTCACCCTCGGCGCTGGCCGGGGGAGGGCCGCAGCGCGATGCTTAGCCTCCCGACATCCCCAGGACGAGCGCGAACACCCCCACGAAGAAGGCGATCAGGCAGACCAGGCCCAGCAGGTACCAGCGCAGCTCGATGAAGGCGATGCGCGGGGATGGGCCCGATGCGGGAGCCGCCTCGCCCAGGGCGCCTTCATCCCGTAGCCAGCGGGCGATGCCGGCCGGGCGGGGGACGATCATGGGCACGAGCCGGCGGTAGCGGGCGTAGGCATCGCCGAAGCGGGCGTCGCAGGCGCGCTCCTGCAGGTAGCGGTTGGTGAGCAGGGAGTAGGCCACCAGCAGCGGCAGGAAGGCCACCAGGAAGACCTTGGAGCCGAACAGCATGGCCAGGCCGAGCACGCCGGCCACCTTGCCGAGCACGGAGGGGTGCCGGATCATGGTGTAGGGGCCGGTGTCTACGAGCACGGTGGGGCCACCGTCCACGTGCGAGCCCGGCGAGCCCCGGCCGGAGAGGAACAGGTAGCCGTAGACGTACCAGACCCACAGGCCGCCCGCGATGATGAGGCCGAGGCCAGGGATCAGGGACCAGGGCCAGGGCACCAGCGGGGCCCAGCCGAGCACATGGTCGATGCGTGAGGCGATCCAGGCCATGACGGTGCCGGCGGGCGCCATGACCAGCAGGTGCACCGCGAAGTTGCGGTACAGCTCGGGCTGCGCGATGGCCGCCATGCAGTCGCGCAGGGGCGGCCGACGCTGGAACGGGGGGCAAGGGAGGAGCTTGGGCCAGGACAAGGGCTGCGGAGCCTGCGTGCGGTTCTGGAAGAGAGGCTCCTAGTCGCTCTCGCGGTCGTTGTCACAGCCTCAGCCTGCGGCGAGCCCCCTTAGCACTCGCCGTCGAAGGGATATCTCACGCGGATGGTGGCCGAGGGCTCGGGGATGGACTCGCCGTGGAAGGTGACGCTGATGGTGGTGGGCGAGTACGTCCAGCCGTCGGGCATCCCGTAGCCCACGGGCGTGCCGTTGACGTCCACCGTGGACAGGCCGATGTTGGAGATGGGGTAGGTGAGCGCGAACTCCACCGCGAGGCCCTGGGAGATCAGGGAGAGGTACTGCAGCTCGTCGGTGAAGCTCGCGGTGCAGATGCTGGACCAGTGCCCACCGGTGGCCTGGGCGGCGTCGTAGTACTTGGTGCCCGCGGTGGCGGAGTACATGGTGGCCCCGTCCCACTCGGTGCAGCCGCCGTTGAAGATGGAGGTGCCCGGATCGCCGCAGATAGCGGAGAATGCGGCCAGATCCGGGTCGGATTTGAGGCCCTCCATCCACGAGGCGAAGCTGGCGGCGCTGGCGCTGGAGGAGTCGTTCTCGTCGGAGACCACGATGGCGTGGATGGCCACCAGCTCGTTGTCGTCGTTGCGGGTGCGCATGAAGCCGGCGTTCTCGTTGGAGGCCAGCGGGTCGGTGAGGGCGGCCTGGGTGGCGGCCAGCCCCTTCTCGTCGGCCGAGCCCTCGTGATCGTAGATGGTGTCGATGGTGCGACGGAAGGTGCCGATGGGGTCCGCCGTGCTGTCGTCGATCCAGACGGGGCTGCCCTGCAGGCGCCCGGCCTCGGTGGGCATGTCCATGTCGGTGGTCACGGCGCCGAGGTGGAAGTCGAGGCCCATGTCCAGGAAGTCGCCCAGGAAGCTCTGGAACTCGTCCTTGACCCGCTGGATCTCGTCCATCATGGAGCCGGAGTTGTCCACGATCCAGAGGATGTCCACCGGCCGGCCGCCCTCGCCCTGGTGGAAGACCTCTTCGAAGTAGGCGTCCTCGGAGCCCACGCCCTCGACGGGGACGTCGACCTCGGCCTCGTCCGGATCATTGGAGAGGATCGTCACGTTCAGCGCGTAGGCCACGGTGGCCGCGGGGGTGAAGACCACCTCGAAGGTGTACTCCTCCTCGGGCTCGAGGCTCGTCGCCGCGCCGGTGAGGGAGAAGGAGGAGCGGCCGTCGCCCGACAGCTCGATGGAATCGACCATCAGGGTCGCTCCGCCTTTGTTGGTGATGGTCACCTCCTGGGCGGCGGAGGGGCATTCCTGCATGATGTAGCCGAAGTCGAGGCTCGCGGGCTCCACATCGATGTCGGGGGCCTGCGGATCCGGGGGGGTCGCCGGTGTCCACCGGGTTCTGGTTGTCGCTGGGGTTCGGCCGGTTGAGGTCGTACTCGGAGCAGCCGAGGGCGGCGGCGGCCAGGACGATCGAGAGCGCGCGCGGATGCATGAGGCCTCCTGGGGGAGGGGATGAAGCGCCCTATCTGGCACGAGGGGCGGCTGTCGAGCGCCGCCGGCCCGCACACGATAGGTGCGATCTGGCGTATGATGGACCGAAAATCTCCCCCTCGTCCATCCCTGGTTTCCGGTGAGTCCGATGTGCACGAGCCTTCGCTGCCTGTCCACGGCCCTGGCGCCGGCCCTCGCGCTGCTGTGTTGGGGCTGGTCCGCGCCCGCGCGCGCCGAGGATCTCTCCGTCAAGGTGGAGAACTACATCTTCGCGGCGTCCGAAGCGCTGGCGGACGGTGAGCCCGCCCTGGCGCTCTCCTTGCTGCGCCGGGCCAAGTCCGAGGCGCCCGAGAGCTGCATCGTTGACGAATATCTCTGCCGCACCTACACGGCGATTGGCAACGCCAAGATGGCGCGCGAGTCCTACCAGCGCTTCGCCGGCTGCATGGAGGTCACCGACGAGGGGGTGCTCAGCGAGCTCGATGCGCTGGTCGCGGGCCTCGAGGCGGCGCCGCGAGAGCCCGCGCCGCCCGCGCCGACGGCGCCCACGCCCGCGCCCGCCCCCCAGATCACCGTCAACACCCCCCCGCCGACGGTGGTGGTCGCCCCGGCGCCCAGCCGCGGCTACCCCGGCCGAGGGGCGGGCTGGGCGCTCTTCGGCACCGGGCTCGCGGCGGTCGCGGGCGGCGGCGTAGGCATGGGCCTCACCTGGAACTGGGGCGAGCACTACGTGGAGCGGCACAACCAGGAGAAGTACGAGGAGCTCATCCCCTGGAACCACGCCTCCGTGATCGGCCTGGGTGTGGGCGGCGCCCTGGCGCTGGCCGGGGTGGGCCTGGAGATCGGCCTGGCGCGCCACGGCCAGAAGAGCGTGGCGCTGGCGCCGACCGTACACGGCCTGGCCCTGGAGGTGCGTCGATGAGCCCCCGCCTGCTGTCCCTGCTGGCCCTCGCGGCCCTGCTGCCCGGTTGCTGGATGGGCCCCTGGCCCGGAAACGTGATCGCCGAGCCCCGGGTCGGCTTCCTGTACGTGGGCCCGGTGGGCGATCACGGCTGGACGAAGGCCCACGATGATGGCCGCCTCTACATCGAGGAGCACCTCCCCGGGGTCACCACCCACTACGAGCCCAGCGTCATCCCCGCCGACGCGCTCACCGTGATGGACGAGTTCGTGGCCGGGGGCGACAACATCATCTTCACCACCAGCTACGACTTCATCAGCCAGACCCAGAACGCCGCCGCCAACAACCCCGAGGTCAACTTCCTCAACTGCTCGGGGTTCTACTCCAGCGCCAACATGGGCTCGTATTTCGGCCGCATGTACCAGGTCTGGTACCTGGCCGGCATGGTGGCCGGGTACATGGCCGAGGAGACCGGCACCGACCGCATCGGCGTGGTGGGCCCGGTCACCATCCCCGAGACCGTGCGCCACCTGGACGCCATGACGCTCGGGGCTCGGACCACCAACCCCGACGTGGTGGTCCACATCGAGTGGATCAACAACTGGTTCGACATCAAGCAGGAGCCCATCGTCACCCAGACGCTGATCGACGCGGGGGCCGGGGTCATCGTGAACAAGACCGACACCACCATCGCGCTCGGCATGGTCGAGGATGATCCGCAGGGTGGCCTCAGCCTGTTCTCCATCGGCTACGACAACATCGACGCCTGCGAGATCGTCGGGGATTCCTGCCTCACGGCCCCCTACTGGAACTGGGGTCCCCTCTACACCCGCATCGTCAGCCAGATGCAGGAAGGCACCTGGGATCCCTACGACCAGATCTGGGACCAGATCCAGGGAGATCGGGACGACAGCACGGTGTATCTGGCCGAGATGAGCACCCATGTGCCCGCGGCGATCAGCATCGAGATCGAGTCCGAGATCTCCGAGCTGGCCAAGTCGGAGAACGTCCACGTCCCCTTCGTGGGGGCCATCAAGGACAACCAGGGGGTCACCCGCGTGGGCAGCGGAGACGAGCTGAGCGACGAGGAGCTGCTGCGCATGTGCTGGTACGTAGAGGGGATCATCGACGCCGATGGCCAGCCCGCCGCGGTCCCGGGTGGCTGCGGCGGCGACTACTAGCGAGGCCTGCATGGCGCCCCCGCCCTCGTCCAGCGGTCGTCGGAGCTTTCGCTTCCGGCGGCGCATCGGCCAGGGGGCCTTCGGCGAGGTCTACCTGGCGGAGCTGGTCACGGGCGGCGGCTTCTCCAAGGTGGTCGCGGTCAAGCTTCTGAAGCCCGAATTCTCGGATGAGCGCGAGATCGTCGGGCGCATGCGCGACGAGGCCCGCCTGCTGGGGCACCTGCACCACCCCGCCATCATCCAGGCGGATGACCTCGTCATGCTGGGTGGCCGGGTGGCCATCGTCATGGAGTACGTGCCGGGCGCCAACCTGCTCTCGCTCATCATGCCCAGGATCAACCCAGACCCCATCCCGCCGGCGGCCCTGGTGGCCATCATCGGGCGGGTCGCCGAGGCCCTGGAGGCGGCCTGGTCGCGGCCCTCCACCCTCACGGGCCAGCCCCTGCGCGTGCTGCACCGGGACATCAAGCCCTCCAACATCCGCATCACGCCCGACGGCGAGGTCAAGGTGCTCGATTTCGGCGTGGCCCGCGCCGACGCCATGGAGCGCGAGACCACCACCCACAACCAGCTGGTGGGTTCCCTCACCTTCCTCGCGCCCGAGGTCTTCCTCTGCCACCCCGTGCTGCCCGCCACCGATGTCTACGCCCTGGGGGTCTCGTTCTTCGAGAGCCTGGCCCGCAGCCGCTTCGGGCGCTGCGGGCTCACGCCCGAGAAGCAGCACGAGCAGGTGGCCCGGCGGGTCGGTGAGCTCGACCTGTCCACCTGGGGCGAGTGCGCCAACCCCATGCGCGCGCTGCTCTCGGACATGCTGGCCTTCGAGCCGGTGCGGCGCCCCACCGCGGCCCACGTGGCCCGCACCTGCCTGCAAGCCTGCCGGCAGCTGCCGGGGCCCGAGCTCAAGGCCTGGGCGCACGAGACCGTGGAGCGGGTCGCGGCGGCCGAGCAGATCGATCCCAACGGCGAGCTGGTGGGGGCCACCCTCGACGAGGACAGCTCCCACGACGCCGGCACCTCCACCTGGGCCGCCGACCCGGACGACGTGACCGAGCCCGGGGGGCTGCCCGTGCCGGCCCAGCGCCGCTGGCTCCTGCTGGTCGTGCTCCTGCTGCTCGTGGTCATCCCGGCCCTGGCCGCCCTGGGCGCCGGGATCGCCTGGCTCGTGGACCACCGGCGGGAGGCCACGTCGCCCGGGGAGGTGCCTGTCGGGCAGGATGTGGGCTCAGTGCGTCCGGCCCCCCCGGTCGTGGCGCCCGCGCCGGTGGTGGCTCCCGAGCCCGAGCCTGCCCCGCAGCCAGAGGCCCTCCCCGAGCCGGTGCCGGCGCCCCCACCTGTCGCGGCCCCCGTGGTCACGGAGCAGCCGGCTCCGGTGGCCAAGGAAAAGCCTGCCCCCGCTCCGGTGGTCAAGGAGAAGCCGGCGCCGGCGCCCGCCCCCACCGCCGCGCCCGGCACCGCCCAGGCGGGCTCCACCCAGCCCGCGGCCCTGACGGTCGATGGCCCGCGCCGGGCGCTGCGCAACAGCCCCATGGGCGTCATCGTGCGCCTGGACGCGCCGGAGTGCCGCCCGGTGATCCACTGGAAGGTCGAGGGCCAGCCCGACTGGCACGTCAAGCCCCTGCAGGGCGCCGGCCCGGTGTGGACCTGGTCCGTCGAGGTCACCGGCGAGCACCGCCCGGCCCTGCTCTACTACGTCACGGCGGAGCCCTGCGGCGCCGGCGAGGGCAGCGCGGCCGCGCCGTTGAGGGTGGTGGTGCTCTGACAGGAGGGTCGGGCGGATATGCCGGCCGGATCCCCTGTCAGAGGTCCAGGGCCTTGAGCTTGCGGGTGTAGTAGTCGTCCTCCACGAACCACTGCTCCCAGTCGCCCTGGGCCACGGCCTCGACGGTGGCGCGGTAGGCGGAGGTCTCCGCCAGCTTGGGGCAGACGGCGCGCAGGATCCCCAGGTGCAGCAGCTGCGCCAGGCGCGGCGCCGCCCGGACCAGGGCCGGCAGGGCGCCCGCGGACAGCTCCAGGAGCTCGCAGTCCGTGGCGGCCAGCACGGTGCCCGAGCGCGCGCCCGGGTTGAGGAAGGCCATCTCGCCCACCAGGGTGTGCACCGGCTGGTGGTGGCCTGCGACCCATCCGTGGACCAGCTCGCCGTCGCGCTTTCGGATATTGGCGATGCCACGGGACATGACGAGCAGGGTGTCGCCGAGCTCGCCCTCCGAGAGGATGGCGCGGCGCGAGGGCACGGTGACCAGGCGGAACAGGGCGGCGATGGCGGGGGTGATCTCGTCGATCTCCCAGGCGAAGCAGCGCAGCTCGCGCAGACGCGCGCGCACCTTCTCGGTGGTCTTCGGGCCGGAGGGGACGTAGTGGCGATCGGCGTCGGCCAGCGCGTAGTCGGGTGCGGGCATGGCCGCGGCCTGGTGCTCCTCGCCGGCCTTGACGGCCAGGCCCATGGGCAGCGCCTCCTCGTGCATCCAGCGGGCGCGCACCATCTTGGCGGCGGCGTTCTGGGCGCACCAGCGCACCAGGGCGGCCGCCAGGGCGGCGTGGACCCCCATCAGCTCGGCCAGGGGCTCGCGCCGGATGGCCAGGGCGCGGATGGGGGTGCGGGCCCGCACGGTGGCGGAGCGCCTGGTGCGCATGACCAGGCCTATCTCGCCCACCACGTCGAGCGGCTCGAGGCGCCCGACGCGCTGGGGCTCGCCCGCGCGCCCCTCGGCCGTCTGCGGCCGGGAGAGGGCGTCGGCCTCTCCCTCCACGATCACGAGCACGAGCTCCACATCCTCGGCGGACTCCTCCACCAGCACCTCGCCGGGCGCGAAGTCACGCGCCTCGAACAGGGTCGCGGCCTGCTCGAGAGCGGCGGGCGCCATGGGGAGGGCGAGCAGGGCCCGCTGGACCTCGTCGCGGGCCGCGAGCAGCTCGAGCAGCTCGGCCAGGCGCTGGGTGACGGCTTCCATTCGTTCTCCGTGGCTTCAGGAAGTACCCGGGATGCTATCCCGTCGTGGAGGCGCTCCCCAGCCAGGCGGCGAGCCAGGCCCGGAAGGCGGCGGAGTGGATCACAGGGCCGGCCTGAGCCTCCACCAGCGCCCACCAGGCCTCACGCCAGGCCTCCTCGATCCCGGCCTCCTCGACCAGCTCTTTCAGGGTGCGCTCCCGCCATGGCGCGAGGACCCCATCGAGCAGCTGTGTGAGCTCCTCCTCCAGCCCCTCCCTGCGGGCGAGCGCGACCAGGCCCTCGGTGAGCGCCCGCGCGGCCCTGGCCGGATCGAGCTTGCGCGCCTCCACCGCGAAGGCCTCGAGCTCCGTGTCGAGCACGACCCGCAGGCCGTAGGCCCGCCAGTCGCCCATGGTGGCGGCCCGCTCGGGCGCGGTCAGGAGCGTGGCGACCTGCCCGAGCGCCGCGCTGATGGCCTGGGAGACGTGCTCCGAGACCCGCTGCTCGAGCTGGTGCTCCAGCTCCGAGCCCACGGCGGAGACCACCCCGCTGCCCAGCGAGCGCAGCCGCGACAGGCCCGGCGGCATGCGCGCGGCGCGGCCGAGCCCGGCCTTGAGCATGGCGGTGTCAGGCCCCATGCTGCGCATCTTCCGGGCGAAGCGCACCAGAGCGGCCTGCAGCACCTCGGAGATGAGCGAGCGCATGGCCTCGTGATCGAGCAGACGCAGCACGAGCGCGCGGTCGGGCAGGTAGGGCTCACCCAGCAGACGCTCCACGGGATCGGTCAGCTCCGCGGGCACGTGCGCCCGCAGGGTGTCGCCCCGGGGGTAGCGCCGCCCGTCCGGGCCGGGGGCGATGCTGGCCTCGACGAGCTCGCCCAGGCGCGCTTGGGCCCAGGCCCCCAGGTCGGGACGGGCCGCGGCCGCGCGCACCCCGGCCGCCACGTGCCGGGCCACGACCGCCGCCGGCAGCAGCTCGCCCACGGTGCTGGCGAGCACGTGATCCGTGGCGAGGTCGGCCAGCGAGCGCAGCGCGCCGCCGTCGAGCCGCGCGATCAGGAGATCGAGGTCGAGATCGGGGCCGTTCATGCCTCCTCCCCGGAGGAAGCGACCAGCGCCTGCAGGGCCGCGGTGGGCGCCCCCACCGCGCAGAGCCAGAGCTGGTGGATGGCACGGGTGATGCCCACGTGGAGCTGCCGCCGGCCGAGCTCGGTGTCGGGGTAGTGGTTGGCCGAGGCCTCCAACACCACCACGTAGTCGAACTCCAGCCCCTTGACGTCCTGCGCCAGGGTGACGTCGATGCCGGCGGTGAAGGTGAATTCCTGCTCCAGCACCAGGCGCAGGCCCGGGACGTCCGCGCGGGTCAGGCCCTGGTGGTAGAGGCGGGCCAGGCCGGCTTCGGGCGCGATGAGCGCGACGCTGGCCAGGGGCTCGGCCTGGGCCAGGCCGCGCAGGGCGTCGGCCAGGAAGGCCACGCAGGCGCCGTGATCCGTGAAGCGGAACAGCTCCACGGGCGGGCCGTCGCGCACCGTGCGTGGCGGGGCCTCGCCCTGGACGTCGGACCCGAGCACGGCGCGCCCGAGGCTGGCGATGGGGTGGGTCGAGCGGTAGGCCACCCGCAGGGTGTCCACCACGGTGCCCTCCAGGCCGATCTCCCGGAAGAAAGCCTCCCAGTCTGTGAATCCGGTGCCGGCCAGGATGTGCTGGGCGGTGTCTCCCGCCATGGTGGCGGAGCGGCCGGAGTCCAGACAGTCCAACAGCACCCGCATCTCCAGCGGGGAAAAGTCCTGTACCTCGTCCACCACCAGGTGGGCGTAGCCCACGCTGTGGTGACGGCGGGTGCGCAGGCGCCCGACCCTGAGCTGCCAGGCGCGCAGCAGCAGGGCGTCGTCCTCGGGATCCAGCAGGTCGTCGCGCTCGCGATCGCCCTCGAGCCAGGCGCGCAGCCCCGAGGCCTGGTCGGCCAGCTGGTGCACGATCTGCTCGCACAGCCGCGGGGGGAACTCGGCGGGGGCCTCGCGCGCCAGCTGCTGCGCCACCTCCCCGCCGGCCGCCAGCAGGCTGACAAAATCGTCCACGGCCTCCATGCCCTTGGAGTCGGCCTGTCGGGCCAGGATGCGGCGGCGCAGCACGCGGGCCATGGCCGGGTGGAGCTTGGCCTGGGACAGGGAGCTCGGCGTGTCGCCCCGCACGGAGCGCGGCAGGCGGGGGAAGTGACGTATGCGCAGCCCGCGCGCCCAGCTCTCCCAGGTGGCCACCCGGACCCCCTCGACCCCCAGGGCGGGCAGCACGTGGGCCACGTAGCGCTCCAGGGCCTTGCCCCAGACCAGCACCAGCATGCGCTCCGGGCGGAAGCGGACCGGATCGGCGTAGGCCAGGTAGGCGATGCGATGCAGCGCCACCGTGGTCTTGCCGCTGCCGGCGCCGCCGCGGATGGCCACGAGCCCGGCGCCCGGCCGGGTGATCAGCTCGAACTGGGAGGGATCGATCAGCGCGGCGATCTCGGGCAGGTGCTTGTCGGCGCGGTGCTGCTGCCCGGTGCCCAGGGAGGCGGGCCCCTCCCGCAGGCGGAAGGCGCTGCCCTCGCCCCCAGCCAGCCGGGCCTTGAAGCGCGGCACGGGCGTCCAGGCATCACCGGCGCGCACCCAGCCCTCCTGGCCGCCGTCCACCCGGAGCAGCTCCCCGGCGGCGATGCCGACGGTCCGCCGCACCTCCAGGATGCCGGAGAGCTGGTGGTCACCGATCTGCTCGTCGTACTCGTCGCCCTCCTGGTAGCGGTAGAAGACCCCGGAGATGGGTGCGTTGCGCCAGTCCACCACCCTGAGCCCGTTGTCCAGGCGCGTGCCGCGGCCGAGGAAGAGATCCCTGCGCCCGCGCTGGTCACACAGGCGCAGGTGGGCGAAGTAGGGGCAGTCCGGATCCACCGGGGTGGCCTCGGGCCGCGCGTTCAGCGTGAAGACCCGCTGGCTCAGCTGCTCGTACTGCTGGAAGAGCGCCCCGAGATCCTCGGTCTTGGCCGATCCGACCGCCTCGCGCAGGGCGTTCATCTCCGCCAGGGGCTCTTCATCGCTGGTGCCTTCGCCCTGGGGGTGCTCCAGAAGCAGTCCACGCACCCGGGCGAGCTGGGCCTGCTCCTCCCGGACCATGGGCGGGACAGTGGGGGGGGACTCCGGTGGGTCGGGGCGACGCATGGTGGGCACCGTGCGGGGGTCTCGATCCTTTTCCCATAGAGCATCCGGGCCCCGGTGTCGAGCCGCCACGGCATGGCTCCCTCCCCCGAAGCGCGAACCGGCGGCACGATGTGCCGCCGGCTGCTTGGGAGACCGAGTCTAGTAGACGTTGGTCATCGCCGCGAGGGTCAGGGACGCGGAGATGGACTTGGTCGCGGTGTAGGTGGCGTTGTCGTCGTCGTCATCGACGTCGCAGTAGCCGGTCACGACGAAGTTGGTGGTCGAGGGGGTGGACACGGAGTAGGCGCCACGGACCGTGCCGGAGGGCTCCCAGCCCAGGGCCGCGAAGCCACCGGAGTCGGCCACGTTCCACGCACGGGCGATCTTGTTGACCGTGGCGTCGGGCTTCTCGTCGGTCTGCTCCACGAAGGTGTCGAAGGCGGCCTCGTAGGCGATCTCGGCGGTCTTGATGCCGTCGACGTTGGGGGGGACCTCAGCGCGCTTGGCGCGGTACTGCATGTCGACGAAGTTCGGGATGGCGATCGCGGCCAGGATGCCGATGATGGCGACGACGATCATGAGCTCGACGAGGGTGAAGCCCTTCTTCATGGTATTGCTCCGAGTGGTTCTGGGGGGAGAGGTTCCGGAGGGAACGCGGCTGTACCTATCAAGAAGCGTGCCACAGACCTGAAGCCCCTGGGGACGGGAGATTCGACGACACGCCGGTTCTCTTGTCGAGAAATGTCACCTCGGAGGTGACGCGATTTGTCACCCTGACAATTTTCGTCACCCGGCCCGGACCCCACGGCCGAGGGCGGCTCAGTCCGTGGTGATTCCGTGCTTCTGGAGCCGGTATCTGAAGGACCGGAAGCTCATCTGGAGCAGCTCGGCGGCGTGGGTCTTGTTGCCTCCGGCCTCCTCCAGCGCCCGGTTGAGCCAGAACAGCTCGTAGCTCAGGAGGCGTCCGTCGAGATCGATCCCATCCGTGGGGAAGGGGCCCTCGGTGTCCTCCAGGGAGCGATCGGACCGGGGGCGGACCTTGGCGGGCAACAGATCGACCCCGATGCGGGGGCCGGTGGCCAGGGCCACGCTGCGCTCGACCAGGTTCTCCAGCTCGCGCACGTTCCCTGGGAACTCGTACTGCTGCAGCAGGCGGCTGGCCTCGGGGGTCAGGCCCTCGATGGGCTTGCCGTACTCCTTGGCGAAGCGCGTGATGAAGTGCCGCGCGAGCTCGGGGATGTCGGCACGTCGCTCGCGCAGCGGGGGCACGCGCAGCGTGATGACGTTGAGGCGGTAGAACAGATCCTCGCGGAAACGCCCCTCCTTGACCTCGGTCTCGAGATCGCGGTTGGTGGCGGCCAGGATGCGGACGTCCACCTCGCGCTCCTCGGTGCTGCCCACCGGCGTGACCCGCCGCTCCTGGATGGCCCGCAGGACCTTGACCTGGGTGAGCAGCGGCATCTCGCCGATCTCGTCCAGGAAGATGGTGCCCTTGTCCGCCGCCTCGAAGAAGCCGATCTTGTCTCGGATGGCGCCGGTGAAGGCGCCCTTCTTGTAGCCGAACAGCTCGCTCTCGATGAGGGTCTCGGGGATGGCCCCGCAGTTGACCGCCACGAAGGGGCTGTCCCGCCGGACCCCGCTGTAATGGATCGCGCGCGCCACCAGCTCCTTGCCGGTGCCGCTCTCGCCCTCGATCAGGCTGTTGATGCGGGCGTCCTTGATGCGCTCCACCAGCGAATAGACCTCCTGCATGGCGGGGCTGGAGCCCACCAGGGACTCGAAGTGGTAGCGATCCTTGAGCTCGGTCTTGAGGCGGAGGTTCTCCTCCTTGAGGGCCCGCTCCTCCAGCGCCCGCCGGAGCAGCAGCTTGAGCTCGTCGTTGTTGAACGGCTTCATCACGTAGTCGTAGGCGCCGCGCTTCATGGCCTCGACCGCCGTGGAGGCGGTCCCGTAGGCCGTGATGAGGACCACGGGCGCGTCGCGGGCGCCCGAGGCCGCGCGGGTCTTGAGCTCCGAGAGCAGATCGAGCCCGCTCATGCCCGGGAGGTTCATGTCGGTCAGCACCAGATCGTGCGGATCCGCCGTGAAGGCCCTGAGGCCGTGCTCGGCGCTGCCCGCGGTCTCGACCTGGTAGCCCTCGCGCTTCAGCAGGATCTCCAGAAAGTCGCGCATGGAGCGCTCATCATCGACGACCAGGATGCGCTCGCTCGCCATGGCTCATCCCTCTTCGACGGGTGCAGCGGCTGCTGGGACGACCCGACGTGGAAACTCGAGGATGAAGGAGGTACCCTCGCCGACCACGGAGCGCACGGACACCCGCCCGTGGTGCAGGCGGACCAGCCGATCCACATTGGCCAGCCCGAGCCCCGTGCCGCCCTGGCGCGTGGTGTAGAAGGGGTCGAAGACCTTGGTGAGCTCATCCGCGGAGATCCCCGCCCCCTGGTCCTGGACCTCGATGAGGATGCGGTCCGCCCGCGCCCGGATGGCGATGTTGATGAAGCCGCCCTCCGGCATGGCCTGAGCCGCGTTCAGGAGCAGGTTCCAGAAGACCTGCCGCAGCCGGGCGGGATCCAGGTCGGCCTCGTCGTCCCCCTCCTCGTCCACCACGATGTGCACCAGCTCGCCGAAGCGGGGATCGCGGCCGAAGGCGGCCACCACCTCGTCCAGGATGGCGTGCACGTGCACGGGCACACAGCGCAGATCGATGGGGCGGGCGGACTCCAGGAACTCACCCACCAGCTCGTTGAGCCGCAGGGTCTCGCGCTGGGCGATGACGAGCAGCGGGCCCTCCTGCTCCTCCGCCAGCAGCTGCAGCACGCCCGAGAGGCTGGCGAGCGGGTTGCGGATCTCGTGGGCGATGGCCGCGGCGACGCGGCCCACCCCCACCAGGCGCTCCTCACGCTTGCGCTCGGTCTCGTACCTGCGCAGCTCGGTCACATCCTCGAAGACCACCACCTCGCCGCCGACGTCCCCCAGCGGGCTGCGGTAGCACAGCAGGGTCAGGGAGTGCTCCGGGCCCCAGACGCTGATCTCCTGTCCGTCCTTGTAGCGCCGCAGCCCCGGCAGCACGGCCGAGAGCGGGCGCCCCTCGCAGGTGCCGAGGCGGGCCAGCGCGGCGGGGTTGGCGCTGCGGATGATGCCGCGCGGGTCCACCGCCAGGATCCCCGAGAGCACGGACTGCACGATGAGCCCGTGCTCCTCCTCCAGGACGCGGGTGGTCTCCTGCTGACGCAGCAGCGCGGCGTCCGCGGCCTGGGTGCGGACCGCGAGCTGGTTGGTCAGGAAGCCGATGACCACGAAGCCCAGCATGCGCAGCAGCACATCCCCGTAGAGCGAGAGCGGGGCGGCGGCCTCGCCGGCCTCGGACGCCAGATAAGAGGAGAGCAGGGTGGCGGCGAAGAAGGCCAGCGCGTTGGCGCCGACCACCAGCATCCCGGGCAGCCGCTGGGGCAGCAGGTAGGCCGCGCCCGCGATGTTCACGATGTAGAAGACATAGGCGATGCTGTGGCGGCCGCCCGTGAGCTGCACCAGCAGGGTGATGAGCAGCGCGTCGAACAAGAGCTGGGAGAGGACGAACCCACGCCGGCTGCCCAGCCGCCGCACCAGGTAGGCGGAGATCAGCATGAACAGGAAGGTGATGGCCGCCAGGACGAAGAGCCGGTTCAGGGACAGCAGGCTCTTGGGGTCGCGCAGCACGCTCCAGGCGGCGCCGCCGAAGAGGATGGTCACCAGCACGAGCCGGATGAACATGTACGCCGTGACACGGCTCCGGAGCCTGTCTGGCGACCCGGGCGCGACCTCGGCGGGCTGCCTCGGCGCCTTCTCCCCGCTCTTTTCCATGGAACCGCCGCCGCGACGGCTAGTGGATGTTCGAGGCCATCGTGAAGATGGGCAGGTACATGGCGATGACGAACCAGCCGCCGCCGATGCCCATGACCACCATGATGATGGGCTCGATCATGGCCGTGAGGTTGTCGACCGCGTCGTCCACCTCTTCCTCGTAGAAGTCCGCGATCTTGTTCAGCATGACGTCCAGCGCGCCGGTGGCCTCGCCGACGCTGATCATCTGGCACACCATGTCCGGGAAGACCTTGGTGGCCAGGAGCGGCTCCGCGATGGTGCGGCCCTCGGCGATGGCGTCGCGGGCGGTGGAGATGGCGTTCTCGATGACGCGGTTGCCCGAGGTCTTGCCGCAGATCTCCAGGGCGTCGAGGATGGGCACGCCGGAGGAGACCATGGTGCCGAGCGTGCGGGAGAAGCGGGCGACGGCGCTCTTGGTGATCAGATCGCCGAACACGGGCAGCTTCAGGGAGATCGTGTCGAAGACGACGCGCCCCTGGGAGGACTTGTAGAAGTACCGCAGGGCCACGATGGCGATGGCGAGCCCGCCGATGATGTACAGGCCGTTGTCGCGCAGGAAACGGGAGAAGGTCACCATCAGCTGGGTGGGGGCTGGCAGGGTGGCGCCCATCTCGGCGAACATGGTCTCGATGGTGGGCACGACCTTGACCAGCAGCACCGCCGCGGCGCCGACGGCGACGACGGTGACGATGGTGGGGTAGGTCATGGCGCCCTTGATCTGGCGCTTCAGCTTGTCGGCCTTCTCCAGGTGGGTGGCGAGGCGGTTGAGGATGGTGTCGAGGATACCGCCGACCTCGCCAGCGGCCACGAGGTTCTGGAACAGCTCGTCGAAGGTGTCGGGGAACTTGCGCAGGGCGTCGGCGAAGGTGGAGCCGGACTCGACGGCCTCCTTGATGACCTTGAGCTGATCGCGGAACGCGGGGCTCGGGGCCTGCTGGCTCTGGATCTCGAGGCACTGCACGAGCGGCAGGCCGGAGTCGATCATGGTGGCGAACTGGCGAGTGAAGACGACCAGATCCTTGGTCTTGATGCCCGGCTGCAGGAACTTCGGCATCTTGAGGGAGCCGAGGTCCATGTTGAGCCCCGTGCCCTTCTTGGCCAGCTTGGTGGGGCTGATCTGCATCTGCCGCAGCTTCTGCCGCGCGGCGTTGTCGTCTTTGGCCTCGATCTCTCCCTTGCGGCTCTCACCGCCGGAGGTCTGACCTTCGTATGCGAACAGGGGCATCCCGACCTCGCCGGAGACGGGTTCAAGCAGCGAGCATAGCCGAAGCGGGCGGGTGCGGGCAATCCGGACCTCTGCCTGGCTGGTTACGGGGGGCTGCCGGAGCATCCTGGAGGCCCCATGCGCCTGGTGATCGTGAGCTGCCCCCCGCAGGAGGCCGATTCCCTGCTGACCTCGTTGCTGCAGGAGCGCCTGGTGGGCTGCGGGAACATCCTGCCGGGGGTGAAGTCCCGGTACTGGTGGGAGGGGCGGATCTGTGAGGACCAGGAGGCGCTGATCTTCATGGAGACCGAGGAGGAGAAGGTGCCGGCGCTGCTGGCGCGGATACCACAGCTGCACTCCTACGAGGTGCCCAAGGTGCTGGTGCTGGCCGTGGGGGAGACGCTGGGGGCGTATGCGGGGTGGTTGCGGGCTGTGATCGCGGGCTGAGAATTTCGCGCGAAGACGGGAAGGAGGCGGCGGCTCGTGGCCGGCTGGACCGGCACGGCCGCGCCCACAAGGTGCCCCGCGCGGCGCCTGGGCATCCTCTCGTCGCTGACCGCGCTGCGCGGTCTCACCCTCTTCGACCGCGACCGGGTGGAGGCCGCCCTGGCGCTGGCCCACCACGCCGGACGCGAGCTCGCTTGATGCGGGTGGTGCGGATGAACAGGCTGCCACTACAACGCCCCTTTCCAAGGGCCCTGTATTGAGCGGTTTCACAGCGGTGATCTAAATGGGGCCCGCCAGCCCTACCCCAGACAAGGCCGCAGCACGTCCTCCAGCACAGGTCCCTCCGCCGGCAGGCCCAGCAGGGCCCGGGAGCGGGCGGCGTCGAAGCGCTCGTCGGCCAGGTACTTGGCGACACGGGTGGGGTCGATGGGCAGTGCACCGCCGGCGCGCAGCAGCGCCACCGGCACGGACAGGCCGGCGCGCCGCCCCAACAGGCGCCCGAAGGCCGCGGCGATCTCCTCCAGAGGGTAGGTGCGGGCGCCGGACAACAACAAGATGCCGCCATCGAGGCCGCGGGCGGCCAGCAGGCCCTGCACCACCTCGTCCAGCGAGACGATGGCCTTGCGGCAGGGGCCGGCGCCGCGGGGCACGGGCAAGAGCCCGCGGCGGGCCAGGCGCAGGAGCACACCCAGGGCGTCGCGGCGACCGGAGGGCGGGCAGGCCACCAGCACCGGCCGCGCCACGGTCACGGCCATGCCGCCCGCGCGCCCCGCCTCCAGCGCGGCCTCCTCCGCCAGCAGCTTGGACACGCCGTAGGACGAGTCGGGCGCGGGCAGGGTGTCCTCGTCGATGCGCTCTCCCGCCTGGGCGCCGTAGACCGCGGCAGATGAAACGCAAAGGAACCGCGCGACCCCGGCGGCCGCCGCGGCCTGGGCCAGGGCACGGGTGCCGGCCACGTTGGCCCGCCGCAGCCGTGCCACCAGGGCGGCGTCGGTGACCGTACCGTCCTCGGTGTCGGCGGCCAGGTGCATCACCGACCCCACCCCGGCCACGGCCTGGGCGCTGGTGGCGGCATCGTCCAGCGCGCCCGCGACCACCTCCACCTCCGCGGGCAGCCGCGCGCGGGCCGGATCGCGCACCAGCGCACGGCAGGCTTCGCCCCGCGCCAGCAGCGCTGACAGCAAGGCGCCACCGATGCGACCGGTGGCGCCCGTGATGAGGAGCGGAGAGCGCGTCACGCGAAGATCAGGGCTCCAGCCCGGTGTACGGGAAGGTCAGGGTCAGGGGCTCGTCCAGCACCAGCAGCTTCTCGAACATCATGGCCCAGCCGTCGATGGGCAGGGCCACCCGCACCGGCTGCACGCCCGCGGCGGCGGCCTCGCCCGCGAAGGCGGCGGCGGCCTGCTGCTGGACCTCGAAGTTGACCTGCATGGCGTCCACGGCGTAGCCGGCGGTGGAGACGGAGGTGAAGTAGTCCACCTTGCGCAGGGTGCTGTCGATGAGCTTGGGCTTCACCTTGGTCTCGTAGGGCACGTACGCGGTCCAGGCGACCTGGGTGCAGGGCACGTCGGCCACGGGCAGGGAGGCGGAGTAGGTGCCGTGACCCTTGGCGTCCGGAGCGCCGCTGGACTCCACGTAGACCAGCTCCACGGCGAAAGAGGCCAGGGCGCCGCCGGAGGCCGTGCTGCGGGCCAGGGGGACCAGCAGGCGGCCGTCCTCGCCCTTGGCGGGCTTGGCGGCGCGGCCACCGACGAAGGCGCTCCAGACCTCGGCGCCCTCGGGCATGGTGAGGCGCAGGACCTGGGCCCGGTTGTTGCGCATGGAGTAGACAAGCTGGGTCATGCGGCGCCCGTCGCGGGTCATCACGCTGGTGGCCGCCAGGCTGTCCACGATGGTGACCAGCATGTCCACATCTTCATGCTGGCGGATCTCCAGGGGGATGACCCAGTCCTGCTTGCGGTACTTGAAGCCGAGCAGCACGGGCCAGGTGGTCTGGCCGAGGATGGCGGTGGGCAGCTCGCGCACGTCCACGGTGGAGGCGTCCTGCACGGCACCGGCGCCGATCTCCAGGGCGCTGCGGGCGTCGATGCCCACCCAGCCCTTGACGCGCTCCACGTCGTGCACGTGCAGGTCGGGCACCACCACGGAGGCGCTGCCCTCGGGCAGGGGCTTCTCGTAGGTGACGTAGAGGCTGTAGGAGCCCTTGGCCTCGAAGTTGAGCTCGGCGGCCACCACGTTGCGCTCGCCCTCCTGGGCCACGCTCCAGTCGCGCAGGCCGTTGCCCTTGACGTCCAGCACGGTCACGTCGGCGGGCAGATCCACGGTGAAGCGGTCCAGGCCGGCGTGCAGGATGCTGTAGTTGACCACCGAGGAGCACTGCAGCAGCCCCTCGGACACGCCCACCAGGGCCTGGTGCTCGGCGTAGACCCGGGCCTGCTCCGCGGGCGCGCCCTCGACAGCCTCCTCGGCGGAGGCCCGCTGCCAGGTCACCGAGAGGTTGCCGGTGGCGGGCAGCAGCGCGTGCAGCTGCTGGCGATCACCCACGGCCTGCTTCTCGGTCTGCTGGGCGTTGGCCACCTGGAAGTCCAGGGTGTCCTCGGCCGGGACCGTCAGCGTGACCTCCGTGCCGCCCGAGGGGGCCATGGCGAAAGAGAAGCCGTTCTGGCCGCCGCTCTCCCAGGTGCTGACCGCGAACTGCAGCGTGAGATCGAGCACGCCCTTCTTGTCGGTCACCAGGGCGTACCAGCCGTCCTGCAGGAAGACCGGCGCGTCCTTGCCCGCCAGGGTGGCGGAGCGCAGGGCGGCGGTGGTGGGCAGCAGGGGCACCACCACCCAGCCCTTGTCCTTGAGCACCTCGACCTTGAGCTTCAGATCGAAGAGGGTGGACTCCTCCTGGACCGTGCCGGTGTAGACGGCGCGGCTGATGGCGAAGTCCCTTGGCGCGCGCTCGGGCACGTCCTTGGGGGCCTTGCCCTGCTCGTACAGGGTCTTGAAGTCGCTCCAGGGCAGCACGACCCGGGCGGTGGGGATGTCCGTGTCGGCCAGGGCCGGCAGGGCGATGGCCCAGCACAGCACGGCGAGGATGAGATGGCGCGGTCGGGTCATGGACGCCTCCGGGTGCGGTAGCGGATGTCGAGGGTCAGGGGTTCGTTCTCGGCGACGAGGAGCTGCTCGAAGGCCAGCCGCTCGCCGGCGGTGGGGAGGTTGATGACGAGGTGGGACGCGGTCACGGTATCGGACGGCGGGGGCAGGGCGGTGGTGCCGCCCACGGGCGCGTCCGTGGCGGGCGGAGGCCCGCGGCGGGGCGCAGGCGCGGTCGAGGAGCTGGTGACCACGTTGCCGTGGGCCTGGGCCATGCGCTCGTCCCGGCGGCCCCGGGCCTCCTCCGGAGGGGGCGGGCAGGGGGCGGGGGCGGCGACCGCCGGGGTCGCGACGATGCTGACCGGCTCGGCCTCGGGCATCTCCGGGGCCTCGTACTCCACCTCGCGCTGCTCGTAGGCGCGCCCCGCGCCAAAGCCGGAGGACCCGCTGCCGCGCCCGCCGGTGCCGATCCCCCCCATGCCGGAGGCCGTGCCCCCGCCGCCGCGGCCCTCGCCGCGCTGGCCGAGCCCGCCGCCACCGAGCCGCAGCCCCTCGTCACCCAACAGGCCGAAGAGGCCGTCGGGGGCCGGCTCTGTGGGGTCGATGCCGTCGTCGTCGCTGTCAGCGATGTCGTACGCCACCTCACCCGAATCCCACCCGGTGTCCGGCGCCGCGTCCTCGTCCAGGATCAGCAGCATCTGCGCCCGATCCCGGATGGCCGCCAGCCGGCGGGCCTCCTGCTCGGCGCGCGTCTCGTCGCCGGCGCTCGTGGCGATCATGAGCTGACCGGCGGACGCGGCGGACGCCTCGGCCAGGGCCTGGGCGACGACGGCCCTGTCAGGGTCGTTCATCCGGGCGTTCTGGGCGGCCTGCACCGTGACGGAGAGCGCGCCCTCGGCGATGGCCAGGCGCTGGTTCTCGTCGGTGGGCCCGGGGCCGAAGTGGATCGGCTCGGGCTCCTCGCCCGCGAGCAGGTCGCCAAAGAACCCGCCGAGATCGTAGGAGTCCGCCAGGATGGCGCCGTCGAAGTCCTGGGGGGCCTGGATGAGGGGGTTCATGTCGGCCTGCTGGCGATCCAGCAGCAGCTCGCCGTCGGGCCGCACCAGCTCGCCCTCGATGTCGAGGCTCTCGAAGTCGAACTGGGCGAAGCCGGAGGAGGGCTGGGCCGGGGGAGGGGCCTGGGCGGGGACCTTGTAGGGCGCATCCTTCCCCGCGGCCTCGACCTGGGGCTGCGCGATCGCGCCCGAGATGATCTCGTCGTCGAACCGGTACGTGCGGTCCCCACCTCCACCCCAGCTCGAGCTGCTCTGGGTCTTCGCCTTCTTCTTGTCCACGTTCCCGCGGGCCACCTCGAGCTTCTTGGAGGTCTCTTCCAGGATCACCTGCTGCTCGACGCTCTCGGCCTGCTCCAGCCGCGAGAGCCGCCGGGTGACCTCCTCCAGGCGCTCCAGCTCCTGCTCGGCCTGCTCGTAGTCGCCCGCGCGCAGCGCCTCCTCGGCCTTCTGCTGGACCTCCTTCTGCACGAGCTGATCATCCACGCTGCGGGCCTGGGCCAGCTCGCGCACCCGGCGGGCCTGGGCGTCCTCGCCCTTGCCGCTGCTGTCCTCGCCCGTGGCGATGGTGGCGTTGAGCACGCCCACGTTGCCCAGCAGGGCCTGGGCAGAGGCGTTGCCCGGGTCCAGCTCGATGGAGCGCTCCAACAGGGCCTCGGCCGCATCGAAGTCGTTGGCGTTGTAGGCCTGGTACGCCTGGTTGAAGACCTCCACCGAGGCGTCGGCCTTGGCCTCGGCGGCCCGGTAGTCCTCCGTGGGCTTGGCCGGAGCGGCGCGGGCCGCGTGGCGCGCCCCCCGCTGGGGCTTGACGCTGGTGGCGAAGTCGATCTCAGGGAGGTCTTCCTCCTCCGCGCCACCCGGCGCCAGGTGGGCGTCGCCGTAGTGCAGGCTCTTCTCGGCGCTGGTCCACTGCTGGACCCGCCTGGCGCTGCCGGCCACCTCGCGCTCCTCCACGTCGACCGGGAGCCAGACCTCCCAGCGGGCCGAGGCCACCGGCGCGTCCACGGCGGGGGTGGCGATGTGGCGCGTGCCGCGCGCGGCCCAGGCCTCCTCTTTGCCCAGCAGGTACACATCCACCGGGAAGCTCACCAGGCCCTGCAGGCTCTCGACGGACTTCTCCAGCGGGATGAAGACCCCGCCGTCTGGGTCGCGCACGGGCTGGCGCACCTGGCCCGCCACCCGCACCCCGAGCACGGTGAAGCCCTTCGGCGGCACGAGGCGCAGGTACTGGTTGCGGTCGTTGCGGACCTGGTAGCGGGCCTTGAGCAGGGCGCGACCATGCGCCGTGGTGGCCAGCTGGTAGCGGGCCTCGTCCACCACGGTGGGGGGGGCTGGGACGGGGTCGTAGCGCAGCATGCGGAAGCCGATGCGCGGGCTGCGGCCCTCGAGGTGGTAGCTGACCACGGGCGTGCCGGGCACCAGGGCCGAGGCCCAGCCGGGCAGGGCGAAGGAGGCCACGGGGGAGAGCCCGGGTCCGGGCTCCGGAACCAGCATGGCGGTGTCGGCGCGGGCCAGGGTGAGCCAGCCCTCGTGCTGGTTGACGTCCTCGGGCACCACCAGGGGGGCCGGGTGGGCGCGGTCGTCGGCCGGGGGCGGGGCGCGGAAGGCGACCTGCAGCTCGAAGGCGCCCTCCAGGGGGCGGGCGAGGTGCACCAGGACACGCTCCCCCTGGACCTCGGAGCTGGCCACTCCGGGGCCGCTGACCTGGACGCTGTCGCAGCCGCCGGGCAGGCGGAAGGCGACTTCGGTCAGGCTGCCGTGGGCCACGCGGTAGCGCAGGGTGGCGCGGCCCTCCAGGCCGGACTCGTCGAAGGCCACGGCGGTGGCGGACTCGACGACCACGACGCGCGGCTTGGGCGCCGGGGGAGCCTCGGGCCGCCAGGACAGGGCGGCCTGGCGCGCCTCAGGCAGCAGGATGGCGCCGTCCTCGAGCGGGAGGCCGCCCTCGACCGAGAGATCCCAGCCGGGCTCGGCCACCCGGACCTCGGTGCGGGCGGCGCCGGGCAGGGGCAGGGCGAGTTGGGAGGCCGGGGTGGCCGCGGAGCCCGTGATCACCAGGTGGTGCTGGCCGCTCAACCGCGCGGTCAGCCAGCGCGTGCCGTCGGCCCGGTCCGCCAGGGCCACGGGCGCGCCGTCGAGGATGGCGCGCTCCACCGCCACCACCCCGCCGGTGACGGGCAGATCCACCCAGCCGGGCTGCAGCGCCCGGAGGTCGAGATCCAGACTGATCCGGCTCTCGGTGCCGGCCACAGGCGCAGCACAGCGCGGTCCACCACCGCGGCCACGGGGGGCGCTTCGGGCTCGGCCTCGGGCTCGCCGGGGATGGCCGACAGCGGCACCACCACCTCGTCGTCCACGTCCTGCGCGAGCGCGGGGGGCAGGGAGAGCGCCAGCAGGGAGATCCACAGCGCAGCCAAGGGGGCTCCGGGCGAGGGTGCACGGGCGGAACGCGAGGACAGACAACCTCCTTACAGGTTCGGTTCATTCCCGCCACGCTTCGGATACCTTGTCCGAACTGGAGATCTCTCCCCGTGCCCCCCAATCTCCCCGCCGAGATCGTCGAGGTCGTGGTCCACGCCCTCGCGCCCCGCCACCCCCACGTGCACCTGCACCTGCTGCTGGATCTGGACCGCCGCTTCGACCGCCCCGCCCTCGAGGCTGCCCTCCGCGGGCTGGTGGCGGCCTTCCCGGTGCTCGGCAGCCGCTACGAACCCGCCTTCTGGCGCGACCGCTGGGTGCCCTGGGAGGGGGACCTCGCGGCCCGAGTCCACGTGGAGGAGGTGGCCGACGTGGAGGCCGCCAGCCGGGTCTGGGCGCGCCGCGCCCTGGAGCACACCCGGGAGCCCCCGGTGCGGCTCGCCTTCTTCGGCTGTGGCGACGGTGGGCGCCTGGTGCTCACCCTGCACCACATGGTGGCGGACGGTGGGGGCGTCAAGGCCGCGGCCGGGGCGCTGGCCGCCCTGCTGGCGGGGGTGGAACCGAACCCGCCGTCCAGCGCCGACCGTCGCCTGATGCGGGTGGCGCGCGCGCTCTCCCTGCGCGATCTGCCCGTGCTGGCCGTGGAGTTCCTGCGCGAGGGCCTCCTGCCGCTCTCCTCCCTGCAGGTGCAGCGCCTGCGCCACGGGCTCTCCCACGGTGACGGCCGGCCCGATCCGCAGTGGCGCACCTTGACAGGGGGCCCGGCCTTCGCCGCCTCCTGCCGGGCCGGGGGCCTGACCGTCAACGACGGGCTGGTGGCCGCCGTGGCCCTGCTGGCCTCGCTGCGCGCCGAGCAGGGCCCCGTGATGGTGGCCTACACCGTGGACTTGCGTCGCTACCTGCGCGAGTCCCACGCCCTGGTCACCAACCTGGCCGGGGTGAGCATGGTGGTGCTGCCGCGGGCCGCCACCGCCACGGCCGACGCCGCCCGCGCCGCCGTCCACGCCGCCATCGGCGAACAGAAGCGCCGCCTCACGGGGGTGTCCTACGCCCTCCTGCCGGCCCTCGCCGTGGGCTGGTGGCCCCACGGCCTGCTGCGCGCCGTGGGCCGCGCCATCCTCGGCCAGATCATGCGCCGCTTCGATCGCGCCATCGCCGTGACCAACATCGGCACCCTCGACGAAGCCCTGGCCCCCCTGGGAGAGTCCGTGCGCGCCGCCAGCATCACCGGGCCCTTCATCCATGGGATCCCGGTCCCGGTGGTCACCGCCACAGGCTTTCGCGGCGGGTTGACCCTGCAGGTCGTGGCCACCGGCCGGCACAGCCCCGAGGATCTGGCCGCCTTCTCCGCCGACCTGGAGACGGCCATGGCCGACATCCAGGGGGCTACCTCTTCGCCACCGATGCCACGTCCCGATCCATGACCCAGCGGGCCACGCCGGGCAGCAGGCGGGCGGCGGTGGCGGTGACCCAGCCGTCGAAGCCCGGGACGATCACGGGCGTGCCGGCCAGCGCGCCCTCCAGCCCGGCGCGGGCCACCACCTCCGCCGGCAGGGGCCTGACCTTGCCGGCCATGGCCCTGGTCTCGGCGGGCTTGAAGGGCTCCTCGCCCGCGAGCTGGGGGGTGTCGGTGTCGGGGGGGCAGAGCAGGCTGACCGTGATCCCCTTCGGCTTGAGCTCCTGGCGCAGGGCCTCGGTGAAGCCCGTGACCGCGAACTTGCTGGCGCCATACGCGGTGTAGCCGAAGACCCCCAGCAGGCCGGCGATGGAGGAGACGTTGAGCACCCGGCCGCGACCCGAGGCCAGGAGCGCCGGGAGGAAGGCGCGGGTGGTCCAGACCATGCCCAGGTAGTTGACGACGACCATGTCCTCGAAGACGCCATCGTCCAGCTCCGCGAAGTGGCCGGGGCGGGTGATGCCGGCGTTGTTGATCAAGAGATCGAGGCCGCCCAGCGCCTCGATCGCCTGGGCCGCGACCGCCAGGACCGCGGCGCGGTCGGCCACGTCCAGGGGGAAGGCCGCGACAATCTGGCCCCCTGCGGCCAGGGCCTTCAGCTCTTCCAGCGCGCCACCGAGGCGCTGGGCACCCCGCGCGGCGATGGCCACATGGGCCCCGGCCTGCACCAACTGTCGCGCCATGGACAGGCCAATACCGCTGGAACCGCCGGTGATGAAGGCCCGCTGGCCCTGGACTCCCGTCATCTGGTGCTCCCTTCCTGGGTGACCGCGCCCCCTATCGCGGAGGGACGCGCCCCTCCCAGAACGACGCCACGCCCACCTCCTCCACGGTCTCTCCCGGCAGCGGTGCCATCAGGGTGATCCCCTCGGTCTCAGCCAGCTCCAGCATCCTCACGATAGGCTGATCCCAGGGGTGCAGCGCCATCTCGAAGGAGCCCCAGTGGATGGGGAAGAGCACCGGCGCGCCGATCTGCCGGTGCAGCTCCGCCGCGGCGTCCGGGCCAAGGTGGATGCTGGCCCAGGCCTCGTCCCAGGCGCCGATCTCAAGCAGGGCGAGGTCGAAGGGCCCGAAGCGCCCGCGGATGTCTTCCGCCGCCGCCAGCGGACCGGTGTCCCCGCCGAAGAATACGCGGTGGGAGGGGCCCAGGATGGCCCAGGAGGACCAGAGTGTGGTGTCGCGGTCGAAGGCGCCTCGGCCCGAGAAGTGATGCGACGGCGTGCAGGCGAGCCGCAGGGTCCCGACCGTGGTCTCCTCCCACCAGTCGAGCTCGGTGATGCGGTCCGGGGAGACCCCCCAGTCCTCGAGGTAGGCCCCCACGCCGAGGGGGGCCACGAAGCGCACGCCCGTGGGGGCCAGGGCACGGATGGTGCCCTCGTCGAGGTGATCGTAGTGGTCGTGTGAGAGGATCACCGCGTCGAGGGGAGGGAGAGCGTCCACCGTGAGCGGTGGGGGGAAGAAGCGCGTTGGACCGGCGAAGGGCACGGGCGAGGCGCGCTCTCCGAGCATGGGGTCGGTGAGCAGGAGCTGGCCGTCCACCTCCAGCAGCAGGGCCGAGTGGCCGAGCCAGGTGACGCGCAGGCGCTCGCCCTCCAGGGCGAGGGTGGCCGGGTCGGGACGCACCACGGGGATGGGCACTTCGGGGGTGCGAGCCGCGCGGTCCTTGAGCCAGCGCCCGGCAGTGGACAGCATCATGCCGGCCCCGCCCATGGGGATCTCCACCAGGTTGTGGAAGCGGCCGTCCCGGAAGTGGGGGGAGGCGGCGATGCGGGCGGCGCGATTGGTGGGGGTGGCGGAGGCGGCCACGCCAGCGGCCACGAGCCAGGGCGGGAGGCGGCTCACCCCGTCAGCTCCGCCAGGAAACGGTCCAGGTCGGGCACGATGTCCGCCCGATGCAGGTAGAGGTTGCTCGGGCAGGGCACGGGCACGGCCTGGGGCAGCTCGGCGGCCAGACGGCGCACGTCCTCCTCGCCGTGCAGGGTGTCGGAGCTGGCCCAGGCCACGCCCACCGGGGTGGTGATGCGCGGCAGGCTGGGCCAGACCTCGAAGCCGGCGAAGGAGCGGGCAGAGTACTTGAGGCGGGTGGGCTCGGCGGCGTGGAGGGTGCGGTGGTAGCGTGCGAGCTGCTCGGGCTCGCGCTCGGCGTCGACCTTGAAACGGCCGAGGTACCAGATGAGGAAGTCCCGGATGGGCGGGTAGAGCCAGGAGGGCCCGTAGGTCAGCGGGACCGCCCACCAGGGAAAGTGGAAGTGGGCGTTGGGACCGAGCAGGAAGGCCGCGCGGGCGGGCAGGCCCTCGGCCAGGGCGGCGAGCAGGACCGTGGCGCCCAGCGAGGCCGCGACCCAGACGGCGCGCTCGGGCGCCACGCCGAGCCGCGGTGCGGAGGCCCGCAGATCCTCGGCGTTTCGCGCGATGGTGAAGTCCGCGGCCGACATCGGGCGACTGAAACATGCGGTGTGTTTTTCGCGCAGCTCCAGATAGCGGACCGGTTGACGCGCCGCGAGGGCCTGCAGCATGTGGGCCCAGCCCTGAGGGAGGGAGATCCAGCCGGGCACGAACACCACCGGCCAGTCCACGCTGGGATCGAGGGGATCCCAGGCGCGCAGGAGCAGCGAGACGCCCGGCTCCACCTCGATCCTGCGTTCGGTGTAGCGGGCGTCCGCGAGCGCGATGGGATCGTCCATCTGGGGCCTAGACGTGCACCGCCTTGGGCGGCACGATGGGCTCGCCCAGGGTGAGGTGCTGGTTCCAGCTCACGGTGGGCATGCCGTTGTCCACCTCGGTCATGGCGATGCAGCCGTCGACCGGGCAGACGTGGGCGCACAGGTTGCAGCCGACGCACTCCTTGTCATCGACCCTGGGGACCCTCGTGTCTTCGCGCAGGCGCACGGCGTCGTGCCCACCGTCGCGGCAGGCGACGTAGCAGAGCTGGCAGCCGATGCACTTCTCCTCGTCGATCTCGGCCACCACCTCGTAGTTGATGTCCAGATCGCCCCACTCGGTGTAGTTGGGCACGGCCAGGCCGATGAAATCTTCGAGCGTCTCGAAGCCGTGGGAGCGCATCCACTCGGAAAGCCCGGTCTCCATGTCGTGGACGATGCGGTAGCCCTGGAGCATGGCGGCGGTGGCCACCTGGATGGAGGAGGCGCCCAGCAGCAGGAACTCCACCACGTGGCGCCACTCGGAGATGCCGCCGATGCCGCTGATGGGCAGCTTGAACTCGTCGGAACGGGCCAACTGGGCCACCATGTGCAGGGCGATGGGGCGCACGGCCGCGCCACAGTAGCCGCCGTTGGTGCCCCGCCCGCCGACCCGCGGCAAGGGGACCATGCGATCGATGTCGACCCCGATGATGGACTTGACGGTGTTGATGAGGGCCACGCCGTCGGCCCCGCCGCGCTGGGAGGCCAGACCGTGGGGCACGATGTTGCCCACGTTGGGGGTGAGCTTCACCAGCACTGGGATGCTGGCCACGGACTTGACCCAGGAGGTGATCTCCTCGTTGATGCGGGGCTCCTGGCCCACCGCCGAGCCCATGCCGCGCTCGCACATGCCGTGGGGGCAGCCGAAGTTGAGCTCGAGCCCGTCAGCGCCGGCGTCCTCGCAGCGCTTGACCGCGTCGATCCACTCGGCGCGCTCGCCGAACATCAACGACGCCACCACGGCGTGCTTGGGGTAGCGCTTCTTGACCTCGCGGATCTCCCGCAGGTTGGTCTCGAGGGGGCGGTCGGTGATCAGCTCGATGTTGTTGAAGCCGATGATGCGCGTGCCGTTGTGGTTGATGGCGCCGAAGCGCGAGGAGACGTTCTGGATGGGATCGCCGAGGGTCTTCCACACGGCACCGCCCCAGCCGGCGTCGAAGGCGCGCATGACCTGGTCGCCGCTGTTGGAGGGTGGGGCCGAGGCCAGCCAGAAGGGGTTGGGGGAGGTGATCCCGGCGCAATTGGCGGTGGTATCAGGCATTTTCGGCAGCTCCCGTCAGGTGGGCGTGGATGGCCATGGCGGCCTTCTTTCCGTCGGCGGCGGCGTTGAC
>JBDRKM010000097.1:0-10481 GCA_043814015.1 Pseudomonadota bacterium | reverse complement strand
GCCGCGCCGTGGGGGCGCCCCGGGCTACGGTCCACGTTTCGGCCACGGCCTCAACGAGGACCTCGCCCCGTTTTTGGTATGCGGGGGGCTCCGCCCCCCGACGACAGATTCTTCCCCCCTGATCGGGCGCGACACGCGCCCACCCCCCCATCTTCGCCGCCTGATGGGCGGCGCGGGGCGCTTGGTCGCGCCCCGAAAAATGACCGTGCCTTCAAGGCGGAATTCCCGCCGATTGGCCGAAACCTGGGTCAAGGCCGCGCCCCGAACCTCCGGCTGCCGACGCCTGAGCGCGTTCGCCGACAGCGGTACTGATCAGCCCTGGCTTGAACCTACCAAACCGCGGCCAGGCCTCGGCCGAACCTACCGATCCCCGATCCCCAGGCACGCTGCTGCACGTCGACCTACCAGCCAACGTCGCTTTTCGGTACCTCGCAGTGCCCCCGTGGTAGGTTCGGGGGCACCCTCGCCGCGAACTGGTAGGTTCCGCAGGGGGCTGCCCGCGTTGAGTGACCCGAACGGTGCGCGCGGGCAGGCGGCGCCGGTGAGCGGTGCAGGGACGTGAGCGCCCCGATCAGGCCCCCAACCACGCCCGCAGCCCCTCCAGGAGCTCCTCCCGGGCCGCCCGCTCCCGCCAGGGTTCGTGCCCGCAGCGGGCCAGCTCCAGGTACTCGAGCCGGGGCAACACATGGCGGAGTGTGTCGCGGATCATCCGCCCCGGATGCGGATCGTCGGCGCCGTGTATCATGCACACCGGCCCCCCGTACGCGGCAAAGGCGGCCGGGTACACCCCCTCGGCCTGCAACCGAAGCATGTCCTCCCAGCTCTCCCGGTGACCCCGGGCGTCCACCCGCACCGGCGCGTCCTCGGGCATTGGATCCACGCTCTCGAGCGCGGCCAGCAGCGCGCCCCGCTCCGCGAAGGAGGCCGTCGCCAGTCGCGCCCGGAATGCCTGGTCCATGCGCGCCTCCAGGCGCCTGCCCAGCTCGGCTCGTGATGCGGTGCCGAAGGTCCCGCAGCCCACCAGCGCCAGGGCGCGCACCCGCGATGGGTGCTCGGCCGCGAAGGCCAGGGCCAGCATGGCGCCCCAGGAGTGGCCCACCATCGCGGGCACCTCCCCGCACCTGCCCACCACCTCCGCGAGGTCGGCCACGTGCCCTGCCACCGTCAGCGTTGCGCCCCCACTGCGCCGCTGCAGCGGTTCGCCCACCCGGAAGCGGCCGGCCAGGGCCCGCGCCAGGCCGGTGGCGCTGCCGGGTGCCCCCGGACCGCCGTGCAGCACCAGCACCAACGGACCATCGCCCTCGTACCACCGCACCCGGATCATGCCGCGCTCCGTGTTTCACCAGCCGCGAACCTGCTATGGTCTCGCCCCCGCCCCCGCACCCCCGGAGGAACCGTGGTCTCGATCCTGCTCCTCGGCCTGGCCTGCTTCCACGAATCGCCCGCGCCCCCGGCGCAGGAGGCCCCGACGGTCCAGGCCCCGGCGGTCCAGGCCCCGGCCGCGGTGAGCATCCACCGCATGCGCGGGGCCGTGCTGCGCGATGGGGGCGCCCTGGCCTTCCGCCCCTGCGGGGAGGAGGGGCTGGTGGGGATCCAGGGCGCGGCCCTGTCCGATCTGGAGGAGGTCTACACCTCCCTGGCCGAGGAGGACGCGGGCGCCGTGGTGGGGGTCGAGCTCACCGGGGCCCTGGGCGAGCTGGGGGAGCAGAGGGTGCTCGACGTCGCCGCCGTGGCCATGGCCCTGCCCCCCGGCCAGGAGGGGCTGTGCGCCTACGACTCCTCCTTCTCGTACCGTGCCCGCGGCCAGGAGCCGTTCTGGGCCATGACCGTGGCAGAGGAGCAGCTCACCTACTCCTCCCCCGATCTGGACTCCCCCATGCAGGTGCGGGTGATCCCCACCCGCCAGCCCGGCGGCGCCATCTCGTTCTCTGGAGCGCTGGAAGGCCACCACGTGGACCTGAGCCTCCAGCCCACCCGCTGTCGCGATGACATGAGCGGTGCGGTCTTCCCCTTCATCGCCACCGCCCTCGTGGACGGCGGCAGCCTGCACGGCTGCGGCGAGCAGGGATGGGTCGGCGGGATGCGCTAGGCCGGTTTCCGGTTAGGCTGCGGCGCCCCGCGACCCCGGCGCCCCCGGAGCCACTGAATCATGAAGAATAAGCGCAACTTCTCCATCATCGCCCACATCGACCACGGGAAGTCCACCCTGGCCGACCGCCTGATCCAGCGGGCGGGCCTGGTGGATGCGCGCAACTTCCACGATCAATTCCTCGACAGCATGGACATCGAGCAGGAGCGGGGCATCACCATCAAGAGCAACACGGTGACCCTGCCCTACACCGCCGCCGATGGTCAGGAGTACGAGCTCAACCTGATCGACACGCCGGGGCACGTGGACTTCTCCTACGAGGTCTCCCGCGCCCTGGCCTCCTGTGAGGGCGTGCTGCTGCTGGTCGATGCCGCCCAGGGCGTCGAGGCCCAGACCATGGCCAACCTCTACATGGCCATGGAGCACGACCTGGAGATCATCCCGGTCATCAACAAGATCGACCTCCTCTCCGCGGACGTGGACGGCACCCGCCTGCAGGTGGATCAAGAGCTCGGCCTGGACGGCGACGCCGCCCTCACCTGCTCCGCCAAGCTCGGCACCGGCATCGAGGAGATCCTGGCGGCGGTGGTCGCGCGCATCCCGCCCCCCGCCGGCGATCCGCAGGCGCCGCTCAAGGCCCTGGTCTTCGACGCCCACTACGACGCCTACCGTGGTGTGATCGTGGCCGTCCGGGTGTTCGATGGCGCCCTGGCCAAGGGTGAGTTCGTGCGGCTCATGCGGGGAGAGGCCACCCATCGCGTGGAGGAGGTCGGCCGCTTCCGCCCGCAGCGCGTGCCCGCCGAGCGCCTGGAGGCCGGCGACGTCGGCTACATCATCTCCGGCATCAAGACTGTCTCCGAGGTGCGCGTCGGCGACACCATCACCCACACCGATCGCCCCGCGGCGCACGCGGTCCCAGGCTTCGTCGAGGCCCAGCCCGTGGTCTTCTCCTCGGTCTACCCGGTGGACGCCGCCGACTACAACGACCTCTCCGACGCCCTGGAGAAGTACAAGCTCAACGACGCCGCCCTGATCTACGAGAAGGACTCCTCGGTGGCGCTCGGCCACGGCTTCCGCTGTGGCTTCCTGGGCCTCCTGCACCTCGAGATCTTCCAGGAGCGCCTCGAGCGCGAGTTCGACCAGTCCCTGGTCATGACCGCGCCCAGCGTGCGCTACCGCATCGAGATGAAGGACGGCAGCGAGCTGGAGATCGACAACCCCCACTACTTCCCCGACCCCATGCTCACCGACCGCGTGCTGGAGCCCTTCATCCGGGCCACCATCATGTTCCCCGACCGCTACATGGGCGCGGTCACCAAGCTCTGCCTCGAGCGCCGCGGCATCGGCACCCGCTACAGCTACCCGGTGCCCGGCCGCATCGAGTACATCGTCGAGCTGCCCTTGGCCGAGGTCATCTACGACTTCTACGATCGCCTCAAGACGGTCACCCAGGGCTACGGCTCCTTCGACTACGAGTTCCTGGAGATGCGGGCCGCCAGGGTGGTCAAGGTGGAGATCCTGGTCAACGGCGAGAAGGTCGATGCCCTCTCGCTGATCGTCCATGAGGACAAAGCCCGCCCCCGCGCCCTGCACATCTGCGAGAAGCTCCAGGACGAGCTCCCCCGGCAGCAGTACAAGGTCGCGATCCAGGGCGCCATCGGGGGCAAGATCATCGCCCGCACCACCATCAACGCCCTGCGCAAGGACGTCACCGCCAAGTGCTACGGCGGCGACATCAGCCGCAAGCGCAAGCTGCTGGAGAAGCAGGCCAAGGGCAAGAAACGCATGAAGATGGTGGGCAACATCGAGATCCCGCAGAGCGCCTTCGTGGCGGTGCTCAAGACCAACGAGGACTGAGAGGCTGGAGGCTGGAGGCTTCAGGCTGGAGGAGGTCCGGGCAGCGGTCCGGCGTATGGCCCGCAGTCAGATCGGATCGCGCTCTTCCGCGGGGCGATCTCGCGAGGCGCGACGACAGGGGAGGCGGAGCTCGCCATGATCGCAGGGATACTTCAGCCTCCAGCCTCCGGACTCCAGCCTGGTCTGTACGTCCACGTCCCGTTCTGCCTCACCCGCTGCCGGTACTGCGCCTTCGCGTCCAGCACGGAGCTGTCGGGCCGCGGCGCCTTCCTCGACGCGCTGGCGCTGGGGGTCCGCCGCCACGTCGGGCGCTGGGGCGCCTTCGACTCCGTCTACGTCGGCGGCGGCACGCCGACGGTGCTCGGCCTCGATGGCCTGGCACGCCTGGTCGCGGCCCTCGGCCCCCTGGCCATCACCCCCGGCGCCGACCGGACGTTGGAGGCCAACCCCGACGACTGCACCTCGAGCCTGCTGGCCGGCGCGCGCGCCCTCGGCTTCACCCGCCTCAGCCTCGGCCTGCAGGCCCTGGACGATGTGGCCCTGCGCTGGATGGGCCGACGCCACGACGCCGCCACGGGCATGGCCGCCGCCCGCGCGGCCCGCGCCGCCGGATTCGAGGACGTCAGCTTCGACCTCATCTACGGCCGCCCCGGCCAGACCCCGGATGCCTGGCGCCGCGAGCTGGACGCCGCCCTGGCGCTGGGGCCCACCCACCTGTCCTGCTACGAGCTGAGCGTGGAGCCCGAGACCCCCCTGGCGCGGGACCCCGACGCCCGCCCCGACGAGGACGCCCGCGCCGATCTCTTCTTCGCGGGCTCCGAGCACCTCACGGCAGCCGGCTTCGAGCACTACGAGGTCTCCTCCTTCGCCCGCCCCGGCCACCGCTCGCGCCACAACCTGAAGTACTGGACCCACGTCCCCTACCTGGGGCTGGGCCCCGGCGCGCACAGCTTCGACGGCCGGCAGCGCTGGTGGAACCCGCGCGATCTCACCCCCTGGGCCACCGCCCTCGCCCGCCGCGAGGACCCGGCCGAGGGGCGCGAGATCCTCGACGCCGCCAGCCTGCGCCTCGAACGCCTGGCCCTGGGTTTCCGCCACACCGGCGGTGTGGCCTTCGCCGATCTCGGCGGGTGCGAGCGCGAGCTGGCCGCGGCCATGGAGGCGGGCCTGCTGGAGCGCGCGGGCGACCGGGTGGTGCCTAGCGTGGCCGGCCTGCTGCAGGCCGACGGCCTCGCAGTGCGCTGCGCGTGAGCCCCACCGCCCCCCACCCGAGGAACGGGAACCCGGCCGCGAAGGTTGCGAAGTTCTCCATGTGGGCGCGCCAGAAGGGCAGGGAGGGGCGCAGCAGCCAGTCCAGGTGCAGGAAGCTGAAGTCCAGCGGCGAGGCCCCGTGTCGGCACCAGCCCAGGCGCACGAGCCCCAGGTAGATCAACCCAACACCCAGGATCGCGGCCAGCGTGTGGTGGATGGGGGACGCGCGCACCGTGGCTCCGGGATCGCTCGACGGCTCCAGTGTGCCACGTTCTGGCCCGCGGCGCTCAACTCCCGAATCGTCGGTTACGGAGCCATCAGCTTTCAGGTATCAGGTTTCAGCAAGCAACTTCCCCGTTAGTCACCCGGCTCGGGCCTGTTCACCCCGCGGGTGAAATGCGCGGATGCCGGCTGCCGCCCGAAAGAGCTGAAGGCTGACCGCTGATTCCTGACGGCTTCGTCGGCGCAGCCGACGATTCAGGCTCAACTCGAGCCGCGCGACAGGCTATACGGCGCCCCCGCCCTGAGGTCCTCCGTGTTCTCCTACGTCGATCTCGAAATCCGCCATGCCCTGGAGCGCGACGGCCGCCTGGTCACCCTGGGCATGGACGGCGCCCCCGTCGCCCGCCCCGAGGGTCCGGGCCCCTTCATCGCCCTGCTGGGTCCCATCCCGCTGCCGCGCGCCTTCGGCGGAGAGGAGGTCGTGCTCCACTGGTACCCCTTCGTGCGCCGGGTCCAGCTCGCCAGCGTGCTGGAGTCCGCCGACCGCGCCCGCTCCGGCGGCCCTGAAGCCTTCCGCGAGCTCTTGCAGACCAACATGTCGGTCAACTCCATCCTGGCCTGCCCCGGCTTCCGCCAGGCCGAGCGGCCGCTGGTGCGGGTCCACTCCTGCTGCATGACCGGCGATGTCTTCGGCTCCCGCCGCTGCGAGTGCGGGCCCCAGCTCGAGGCCGCCTTCGACCTCATCTTCGAGGAGAAGGCAGGCGCGGTGGTCTACATGTCGGGGCACGAGGGGCGCGGCATCGGCCTGTGGGCCAAGGCCATCACCTACCTGTTGCAGGACGACGGCCAGGACACCTACCAGGCCAACATCTCGCTGGGCCTGCCCGAGGACTCCCGCGACTTCACCGACGCCGCCGTGGTCCTGCGCTACCTGCTGGGCGGCCGGCCGCTGCGCCTCTTGTCCAACAACCCGCTGAAGCGTGAACATCTCGAGCTCGGCGGCCAGCCCGTGGCCGAGCTGGTGCCCTTCAGCCCCGGCGTCTGCGACCACAACCTGCGCTACCTGCGCTCCAAGCGGGAGAAGGGGCACCTGCTGCCCGAGGAGCTGTAGGCGGGCGCTTTCCTGGTGTCACCCATGGCGCGCGCGGCGCCGTCGCAGGAGGATTCCATGTCACTCCAGGCCTCGTCCGAGACGCAGATCCACGACGTGGCGTTGATCGGCGGCGGCATCGTGGGCTGCGCCACGGCCCTGGCCCTCTCGGAGCGCCCCGGGCTCTCCGTGGTGGTGCTGGAGGCCGAGGACAGGCTCGCGGCCCATCAGACCGGCAACAACAGCGGGGTCATCCACTCGGGCCTCTACTACAAGCCCGGCTCCCTCAAGGCGCGCCTGTGCGTCACCGGCCGCGAGGATCTCTACCGCTTCGCCGCCGAGCACGGCATCGCGCACGAGCGCTGCGGCAAGCTGGTGGTGGCCACGCGCGAGGAGGAGATCCCCAGGCTCGACGAGCTGCAGCGCCGCGGCCAGGAGAACGGTCTGGTCGGGCTGCAGCGCCTCGGGCCGGAGGAGCTCGGGGAGGTGGAGCCCCACGTGCGCGGGGTGGCGGGCCTGCGGGTCCCCGAGACCGGCATCATCGACTACCGCGCGGTCACGGAGGCCTTCGCCCGCCTGGTGCGAGAGCGGGGCGGTGAGATCCGGCTGAACAGCCGCGTCCACGCGGTGCGGCCCGAGACCGACCGCGTGGTGCTGGAGACCGCCTCGGGCGTGGTCCAGGCCCGCTACCTGATCAACTGCGCCGGGCTGCAGTCCGACCGGGTGGCCCGCCGCTGCGGGGTGGCGCCCGGCCTGCAGATCGTGCCCTTCCGCGGCGAGTACTACGAGCTGGTCCCCGAGAAGCACCACCTCTGTCGCCACCTGATCTACCCCGTGCCCGATCCGCGCTTCCCCTTCCTCGGGGTCCACTTCACCCGCATGATCGGCGGTGGGGTCGAGGCCGGCCCCAACGCGGTGCTGGCGTTCAAGCGCGAGGGCTACCGCCACCGCGACATGGATCTCGGAGACCTGCTCCAGTACGGCCTGTACGGAGGCTTCTGGAAGATGGCGCTCAGGTACTGGGCCATGGGTCTCGGCGAGTTCTACCGCTCCTTCTCGAAGGCCGCCTTCGTGGCCGCGCTGCAGGGGCTCATCCCCGAGATCACCGCGGCCGATGTGCACCGCGGTGGCGCCGGAGTGCGGGCCCAGGCCCTCGAGCCCGACGGCTCCCTCTCCGACGACTTCCGCATCCGCGAGGCCGCGCGACAGCTCCATGTGCTCAACGCCCCCTCGCCGGCCGCCACCGCCTCCATCGCCATCGGGCGCGAGATCGCGGGCATGGCCGTCAAGGGCTTCGGGCTGGATTGATCCGCGGGCCCGCCGGGTTGCCGCGCGGCGCTTTCGGGTGCAAGCTGTGCTCCAGCCCAGGAGATCGTCATGACCAGGATCCTCCCCGCCCTGCTCCTGCTGCTCGCCGCCCCGGCCTTCGCCCAGGAGGCGCCGCCTGCCGAGGTCGAGGCCGTCCACCACGCGCCCCCCCCGCTCATGGAGGAGGCCGCGCCCGAAGCGCCAGCAGTCGCCGCGCCGCCCGCCGCCGCGGCGCCGGTCCCGGTGACATCTGACCAACGCTTCGGCGCCATGCTCGCCTTCCGCCAGCGTCACCTCGACCTGCGCGGCTTCACCCGCTGGGAGGGTGGCGGGGCGGTGGTGCTGCACTCGGGCTGGGGCTGGGGTGGGCCCTGGTGGCACTCGGGCTTCGGCACCAGCTACGTCATCCCCACGGCGCCGGATCGCGTCGACGACTGGGGCGTCTACCGGGGCCCCACGCGCCTCACCATCCCCGGCTACCTCGAGGCCATCGGCGATGACGGCGGCAGCCGCGCCCTGCAGGGCAGCATCGCCCACGCCCAGCGCACCTCGAGCGCCTTCTACACCGCCGGCGGGGTGGGCCTCGCGGCCACCCTGGTGGGCTTCCTGGGCGCGGCCTCGGCGCGCGACATCGACACCTTCCACACGTGGAACGTGGTCTCCACGGCGGGGCTGCTGGTGGGGATCACGGGTGTGGTGGTGGGCCGCGGCCAGGCCGGGCGCGCCCGGCGCATGACCCACGACTACAGCGGCACCCTCGACTACGGGGAGGCCCAGGCCCAGGTGGACACCTACAACGAACAGCTCCGGCTGGAGCTCGGCCTTAGCGAGGCCGACGTCTACCCCATCCTGACCGAGCAGGCGCCGCGGCGGCGCTAGCCTCCTGCCGCCAGGATCAACGCCTTCAGCAGCCTCAGGAGGAGTGGCCGAAGTACCAGGCGCTCACGCGGCCAAGCTGCCCGCGCACCGACACCGGGTCGTCGAAGGTGGGGGAGGTGGGGTTGACGTCGCGCAGGGCGAAGTCGGGGACCGGCTCCGCGGTGTCGAAGGGCAGGCGCGCGGGGCAGCCAGCCGGCAACAGGGCCAGGGACACGAGGATCGAAGCGCGCATGGGCTACGGGAGGTACCAGAGGTAGACCGGCATCAGGCGGTAGAAGCCGTCGGTCTGGCCGGCGATATCCACGATCTCGAGCAGCTCGGTGTCGGCGGGGAGCTCGGAGCCGTCGAGGCTCCAGGCCACTCCCCACATCACCTGGTCCGTGCCGTCGCCGCTGTACCGGGAGCCGTCCACCCAGGCCGAGCCGCCGAAGGTATAGGGCTCGTAATCATCTATCCACTTGTCCACGCCGACCCAGCCGATGAAGAGTTCGATCAGCTCCTCCTCCATGGGCTCCACGGACAGCTCCCACTCGCTGGCGCCGAAGGAGTCCGTGGGGTCGCTGCCGTAGATGGAGGAATCGAGGCCCTCACAGTCCGAGTAGTAGACGGTGTCCAGCGAGAAGACCCAGTCGAACCACGCGTCCGTGGCCAGGGTGCCCGTGGTGGTCTCGGCCTCCCAGGCCATCATGCAGGCGTAGCGGTCGTCGTAGGTTTCCAGGTACCGCTTCTCGTAGAGCTCGATGTAGAAGTAGGGAGCGAGATCGCCGTGGGGGGAGGTGACGGTGGCAGGCTCGCCGTCGATGACGCCGCCCTCGAAGCCCCAGGACATGAGGTAGGGCTCGAAGTCCACGTCGGCATCGCTGTCGGCGTCGGCGTCCGCGTCGGCGTCGGCGTCCGCGTCGGCGTCGGCATCCGTGTCGGCGTCCGTGTCGGCGTCGGTGTCGGTGTCGGTGTCGCTGTCCGCGTCGGCATCGGCGTCGGACTCGCAGTCGGGGTTGCCGTCGCAGTCGGGGTCGTCGCAGTCGTACAGGCCGTCACCGTCGTCGTCCGCGCCGTTGAAGCACTCGTCCAGGTAGTAGCCCTCGGGCTTGCCGCAGGCGGTGGCCAGGAGGAGGGGGAGGAGGTGGATGGACTTCATGGCGGGCCTCCGGTCAGGTTTCAGGCGGTCTCTATCCCGTCCAGCCGCGCGGGTTCGCCGAGGGTGGCCAGCAGGCGTTCGAGGATCTCGGCGTGGCGCTGCTCCGTGAGGGCCAGCCGGGTGAAGAGCTCCTGGGTCTCGCCCTCGGTCTCGGCGCCCACGCAGGCGTAGGTGTAGGCCGAGTGGCGCTCGGCCTCCAGGGCCAGCTCCACCGCCTCGCGCAGGTCGAGCTCGCCCTCGGCGGCGGAGATGTCCGGGTCGGGCTGCTGGTCCGGCAGGGAGAGGACCCGCTCCCAGTCCAGCGGGGTGTACGCCCGCCCCTCGGCCAGGGCGCTGAGCACCGCCGCGTGATCCTCCTCCTCGGCCGCCATGTCGAGCAGAAAGCGGCATGCATCGCCCTCGCGGGCGATCTCGGCCAGCATCCTGTAGAACGCGGCGCCCTGCCGCTCGGCTTCGATGGAGCGCGCCAGCGCTTCGGCCAGGGTGAGCATGGGTTGTCTCATGGTGGGTGACTAACCAGAAACAGCTCGGGGCAGATGGATCTCGCGCAAAGACGCCAAGCCGCCAAGATGTCCGTGGCTGGCGGGAATCGCCGAGGCGAGGCGTGGCCTCGCAGGATCTCACGCAGAGGCGCAGAGACGCTGAGA